>JAFYUY010000102.1 GCA_017549405.1 Clostridia bacterium
CAAAAACTTTTGATGGTTTTACAACAAGCTGAGCGGGCAGATAATATCCGCCCGCTCAAATTCAAAAACTGCAAAACGCAGTCCCGCAAATTATTTAAGCTCGCTCAGCACCTTTAGCACGATATCATACGTTGCAGCCGTTGATGAAACAGACAGCCTTTCGTTCACTGTATGTATACCGTGCATTTCGGGGCCAATGGAAATGCAATCAAAATCCTTTGATACCGCCGAGAAAACACCGCATTCAAGACCCGCATGAATCGCCTCCACCGTGGGGGCTGTGCCGTACTTTTCAGCATATTTTTCGCAATAGAGGTCACGGAGCGCAGAATCATTCTTATATTCCCAGGGAGGATAAGAGCCGCCCGTTTTGATATCACACTCTATGTTGCTAAAATATGCGCACATCTTCTCTTCAAGGAATTTCAGAGCCGACATTTTATTGCTGCGCAGAGCAAATGAAAGATTTATCGCTTTCTCCCCTGTCATAAGAATTCCGAGATTGAGAGAAGTTTCTACAAGACCTGCAATTTCCATGCTCATATCAATAACTCCGTTTGGCACACACAAAAGAGTACGGATAAGAGTTTTAGTATCGGGAGTCATCAGAACATCAAAATTACCGCTGAAAATATTGCACGTGCAGGAAAAACCCTTCTCACGTGATGAGATCTCCTCTTTTATAAGAGCCGCATATTTTTCAATATATTCTGCCACACCATCGGCATTTTCGCATACTATCTTTGCGCAGCAGGCAGGTGTTATGGCATTTCCCTTGTCGCCCCCGTCAATGCTCACGATATCAAAGGGAAACTCGGAGTAAAGCTTATTGAGAATGCGTGCCATAAGAATATTTGCATTAACGGCACCGCTGTTTATCTCAACACCCGAGTGACCGCCACGAAGTCCCGACACTCGTATTTCAAGGCAACTTCCCTGCACTGTTCTGCGGGTCACGGGGATATTTACCGAAAAATCACTGCCGCCTGCGCAGGAGACCGTAACAACAGACGGGTCTTCGGAATCCATATTTATCATACGGCGACCCGAAAGAAGCGACATATTGAGCTTTACCGCACCCAGCATACCCACTTCCTCATCGGTAGTGAACACCGCTTCAACCGGAGGATGGCAAAGGGCGGTGTCTTCAAGGATCGCAAGCATCATGGCAACGGCAATGCCGTTATCTGCACCGAGTGTTGTGCCGCGCGCACCGATATAATCACCGTCAAGGAAAAGCTCAAGACCATCGCATTCAAAGTCGATGTCGCTTTCATCGGTCTTCTGGCACACCATGTCAAGATGCCCCTGGAGGATAACGGGGGCGCAGTCTTCATATCCGGGCGATGCGTTTTTATAGATTATAACGTTATTTGCCGCATCACGCACTGCACGAAGACCGTGCTTTTGTGCAAAGTCCATGCAGTACTGCGAAATTTTCTCCATATTGCCCGAACCGTGGGGTATGGAGCATATTTCGGAAAAATATTTAAAAACGTTTTTGGGGTTCAAATCAAGAATATTGCTCATTTTTGTACCTTTCAATAGGATATCTTAAGATTCGGGTCATTCTCCCGCAATTTTTTTCACAAGGTCGTGCATCAGCTCGTCACGGTTTATGTAATAAACATAGCGCATATAAGAACCGTTCGGGTCTTCTTCGTAAAGATTATCGTATGTGGGAACAGGAGCTTTTATAAGGCGGGATCTCATGAACCTTCCTTTATCATCAAGCAACCAGGCAACTGCGGTAACGTCCCATATTACCCGGGTCCAAGGCTTGCCGGAAGCGTACTTTTCCGCAGCTGAGATCGCATTTTTGGCAAGATAGTCGGCAAGGGGGTTTTTGCCTTCAAACCAATATTCAAGCTCGGGCTTTGAAATTGTAAAGGAGCTTACCACGCCCATGCACGGGAGCTGAATAAACGGCACCCCGCAGGAAAACACGATGCGCGCCGCCGCCACATCCTGAAACATATTGAATTCACGGGTATCGTGGTAATGAAGTGCGTGACCGCCAAGCCACACCACAACGGTATTTTGTGCCACCTTGGGGTTTAAAAGGATAGCGGATGCCACATTTGTTATTGCACCTATCGCCACAACATAAAGGGGATTTTCGGGGCAATATTCTTCCGCACGCCTTGCAAGATCACGGGCAGCGGGCGAATCAACGGGAGTTTTTTCGTCGCTAAGATAGTTCTCTGAGCCCTCAAAAACAGGCTTTTCTTCACCCGCAAGGGAAAGCAGCTTCAATATTTCATCATAGCTCTTTTTCATGCCGTCACAAGGTCCGTCTGATCTTGAATTGTGAAAAGGCGCAGCATATAAAGCCACCGTATTCAGCTTATCTTGTGATCTTAAAAGATAGCTTATGGCAAACTGATCGTCTATTTCGTTATAAGCATCCGTATCAAGCACCACATCAACACGGTGATCGGGTATTTCAAGGTTCTTTAACCGCTGTTCGTTTATCATAAACATACCTCGTTCAATAAATTTCAGAAAACCCGGATACATATAAGCATCCGGGTATATCTTTTGAATTAAATTATCTGTAAAGAAACGGCTTGCGAAATATTATTCTGCAATATCGCAATCTTCGATCTCTTCGTCATCGTCGAAATCGTCATCATCATAGTCGTCGTAATCATCGTCGTAGTCGTCGCCGTAAAGATCAGCTTCAACATCGCCGAGATCTTCATCGAGCTCATCTGCAAAATCGAACAGAGTGTCGAGATCGTCTTCGATTTCTTCAACTTCTTCAGCAAGGCCGCCAACGATATCTACAAGCAGAGAAAGGAGCTTTCCTTCTTTTGTTGTTGTGTCGTATTCCATGCCTTCCATAACGCCTTTGAGGTGCGCAACCTTTTCAAGTGTTGTCATAAACATAAGCCTCGCTTTCGATAATAAAAATTATATTGAGCGGCAGAATGCACCGCCATTGAGCTTTAAAATTACTTGTTAGTAACTCTTTCAAGATATTCGCTTGTTCTTGTGTCGATCTTAAGGATATCACCGATGTTGATGAAGAGGGGTACCTTAATTTCAGCGCCTGTTTCAAGAGTTGCGGGCTTGGAAGCACCTGTTGCTGTGTCGCCCTTGAAGCCGGGTTCTGTTTCTGTTACTTCGAGTTCAACGAAGATGGGGGGTTCAACTGCGAATACGTTGCCCTTGTAGGAAACGATCTTACAGTTGATGTTTTCCTTAACAAACTTGAAGTTGTCGGAAAGCTTGTCTGCGCTGATGGGAAGCTGTTCATAGCTTTCGAGGTCCATGAAGTAGTAAAGATCGCCGTCGTTGTAGAGATACTGCATATCGCGTCTTTCAACGTAAGCCTGCTGCACCTTTGCTGTGGGGTTGTAAGTCTTTTCGATAACGGAGCCG
>JAFYUY010000103.1 GCA_017549405.1 Clostridia bacterium
ACCGCCATTATTACAGAATGGTTGAAGGATGATTGCAGAAAAAGTATTGAAGAAATTTCAAACATAATTCGTTACTGTATTTTCGGGCTAAAATGACAAAAATCGGGCGATGGCCGTTATGGTCATCGCCCTTTATGTTTTCTTTATGTTTTATTCAAATATCTGCTCCAGCTTTTCTGCCGCCGTTTTATCCGAGCTCTTTAGGAAGTGGCTGTATATATCCGTTGTGGTACTTGTCCTTGCGTGGCCTGCACGTCCTGCGACTGTTACCAGCGGGACGCCTGCGGCAAGTTGTATTGCCTTCATAAGTGAAAAATCAAATACTCAAAAATCACGGATTTTTGTAACCGATTTGTTAATTACAAACCGTTTGTGTAGACAAATCCGCCGCGCGGATATATAATGTTGACATGAACAGACAATTTTTTTGGCGTGAGTAAAACGGAGGGAAATCGTAATGTATATCATCCCCAACCCCAAAAAATATATGCTTTTCGATGAATGGTTCGATTTTTCGGATAAGCTTATCATAACTTTACCTGTGGGGACTGTTCCCGCAGAATATATTCCCGTTTACACCGAGCTTATCTCCAATTACACGGCGGGTATGACTAAGGCGGAATTTGTGCTTTCCGATAAACTTTGCGGGGCGGCGGTGATATCAAAGGAGCCGTTCTGCGACACACTTTGCGAAAAGACCGACGATGAATACGAGCTTCATGTGAAACCGGACGGCGCAAAGCTTGTTTTTTCCGGAGAGACAGGCTTTATACATGCTCTCACAAGCTTTATCCAGCTTATCCGCATAGACGAAGGATATTGCTATGCCCGGGCTACCGATGTGTGGGATTCTCCAAAAATAAATTTCAGGGCTGCGCACCTTTGCGTCTTCCGTGAAACAACTCTCGGATTTCTCAAAAAGAGCATTGCCATGTGCGGTATGGCAAAATATTCTCACATAGTGCTGGAATTCTGGGGTATGTACCGCTATAAGTGTTGCCCGGGACTTTCCTGGCGGGATGCGTATACCGATGCGCAGATAAAACCCCTTGTTCTTTTTGCAAATGCTCTTGGAATAGAAGTTATTCCCATGCTCAACCATATGGGACACGCATCTCAGGGGCGTGTTGCCATCGGAAAGCACTCGGCACTTGATACCGACCTTTCCCTTGCGCCGCTTTTTGAAGATGACGGATGGTCGTGGTGTACGTCAAATCCCAAGACCCAAAACCTTCTGGCACAGTGCCGCAGAGAATTGTGCGAGCTTTGCGGTGAGGGAAAATATTTCCACATAGGCTTTGACGAGGCATATACCTTTGCCACCTGCCGCAGATGCATGAAATATGACAGGCTCACCCTCATGAAAGAGCAGATAATAAACACAAACAACGACATAAGATCCCTTGGCAGACGCACCATAATGTGGGCAGACATGATGCACGATAAGAGCACCTATGATATGAAAGTATATACCTGCCTTACGGGAAGCGGCGAGTACGTTATAAAAAAAGACCTCCCCCGTGATATAATAATGGCGGAATGGCAGTACGACTGCACGGAGATATTCAAGACGGCGCTTTCGCTTAATGAAGACGGCTTTGACACCGTCACCTGCCCGTGGGAAAAGTACGGAAACATAGATGCCGCAACCGAAACAGTTGCACAGAACGGCCTTTTCGGTGTTATTGAGACCACCTGGCACACCCTTGGAAGAAATATAGACCGCCTTTCCTATGCGGGAGAGAAGATGTGGAGCATCGAGGGCACGGGCGGTCATGCCGTGCACCACCTTATTTCCGCATTCCATATGCGTCGATGTGTTCCGTCAAACGGAAATTATGCCGAGGCGGGCATAAATGAACACGAACTTCCGTCTTTATACTGATACTTTAGATTAAAAAGGAGAGCTTTATGAAAAAAATAATTTTGCTTGCCACAGCTTTGATTCTTTTGTGTACCGGGTGCACACCCAATATTACGGAAGAAGTGCCGCATGATGCCGAACAGAGCATCACCGTGGCTCCTTCCGGATTCTACAACACAAAAGCGCTTGTGGGTAATATGGAAATTACAGTTGACGAAAAGGGAATTTCCAAAAAACTTGGCATGCTAAGGTCTGTTTTTTCGACCGAGCCTTATTCTGCGGGTTTTGCCGCAAATCTCAATACGCTTTTTGCCTGCCGCGTTGACGGCAGCCTTGTGAAAACCGACCTTCTGACGGGAGAGCAGAACGTAATTTTCTCCGCAGAAGAATTTTCAGATGCTGTAACGGACTACGGAAAGGTGCGCGATGCCGAAACCGCTTACCGCAATATAATAGGAGTTTACGGAACAAAGCTGTATTTCAATGAATTTTATGATGCTTTTAACGGAGAGGTATATATTTTCGACCTTTCAACAAATAAATACACCCGCACGGAGGTTCCCGTCACGGAGTTTTTTGTTGTGAGGGAAGATAAGATATATCACGGAGCTCTTCGGTTTGAATATTTCAGTTTTACCATTTATGAAGCGGATCCCGAGCTTAAAAATTCTGAAGCTTTCCTCGAAAATGTTTTGCATTACGGTCTTATAGGTAATAAATTATATTACATATTCCTGTTCGACGGTGACCCTTTCAACCGTAACAACGTGGGTCAGGTGCGCGTGCATGACTTCGAAACGGGCGGAAGGAGAGAAATTGGAGAAACTACTTCTCACACCACGGTTTTTGCCGATTTCGGATATGCCAATATTGGTGTAAACGAAAAAACGGGAGTGCCATCGGCGGTGATTCGCAATTACGATGGCGGAGAATTTGTTATAGAAGCAACAAACTGTTCGCTTCGTGACGGTGTTATATTTGCCGAAAACATTCTTGGAGATACGGGTACCATGGAATGTCATTATATCGGAAAAGATACCACTGTGTCTTTCGTATGCGAAGACAAAAATATGCACCGTCTGCAATATGTTGACGGCAAGGTCTTTTATATCGACGATAACGGCGAAAAAATATATCCCGAGACAACGGAAACAAAAACAGTATTTGAAAATCCCGAAGGCATCGTTGTGGTGCGAAAAGACTTCGGAGAATAATAAAGGAGAAGAATTTATGAAAAGATTCCCAGATAATGCCCGCGTTTGCTTTGTGGGCGACAGTATTACGGCGGCGTTTAACTATGTGGCGCGCGTTGCGGATTACTATCTTGAAAAATTCCCGGATGCCCACGTGCGCTTTTTCAACAGCGGAGTGGCGGGCGGTACTGCCCGGTCCCAGAGAATCTTTCTTGCCGACGATACCCTTTGCCATAAGCCCACCCATGCGGTGATAATGGTGGGCGTGAACGATTCGGCACGCTGGGTAATGGGAAATTCCCGAAGCGCAGAGAACTATGCTTTCCTTGTTTCGTGCTACGAGGCCTATAAGAAAAATCTTGCCGACCTTTGCGATGAGCTTGAAAAGAACGGAGTTGAAATAACTCTGTGTACTCCCGTGCCTTACGCGGAATACCAGCCTGTAGGGCAAGAGCCTTTTCACGGCGGGTACGCCCTCATTGCCGGCTATGCGGATTTTTGCCGCACCCTTGCCGCACAGCGCGGTTATCCTCTGTGCGATTATCACAGCTACGTTACCCAAAAGCTCCAGACCGAAAATCTTTATAACGACGACCGCATTCACCCCAACGACAAAGGACATCACTATATGGCGGAATGCTTTTTGAAGCTGCAGGGACTTGAAATGGGCGAATTCTGCGATATCCCCAAAAAATACGACGAGCTTCGCCGCGTTTCCATGGTAGTGCGTGACATTTTTGCAGTCGAGCTTATGGTGATCGGCGATCTCAATTACGGCTGGAGCATTGAACAAAAAACCGAGTGTGTGAAAAAGTACATAGATGAGGGAAAAGCTCCCACCGATTATTTCAAAAGAATCACCGAAGATTATCTGAAATATAAGCCTTTGCAGGATAAATATGCCGACCTTACAGAGCAGCTCACGGAAGAGCTTATGGGTCAAGGTTAACAGAATATAAAAGAGGGGGGCGTGAATTTTTCACGCCCCTCAGACTGTCGCAAAAGTCTTTTTTAAATAATTCAGGGCGAACCCCCGGCGAGGGTTCGCCCTCTTTTCAACCGTAAACCGGTTGAAAATTCACCCACTCCTGCGCTTTGCGAACGCAAAAAGGGTTTCGTCCTCTTCGGAGGACGACAAGAGGCAGAGCCTTTTGACTCTTAAAACTTTTTGAAAAAAGTTTTATCAAAAACTTTTGATGGTTTTGCAACAAGCTGGGGCGTGAATTTTTCACGCCCCTTTGAGCGTGTGGCAGG
>JAFYUY010000104.1 GCA_017549405.1 Clostridia bacterium
GGAAAAGAGCTTATAAAAGGTGAGCCTGATGCTTCAAGCTTCCCGTCAGGTGGTCTGCGTGCAACATTTGAAGCTCGCGGATATACCGCCTGGGATCCGACAGCCTATGCTTTTATAAAAGACAGAACGCTCTGCATCCCCACAGTTTTCTGCTCATATTCCGGAGATGCTCTCGATAAAAAAACACCTCTTTTGCGTTCAAACGAAGTTCTGAACAAGCAGGCTCTGCGAATTCTCCGCCTTTTCGGTGATGAAGCTACCACTCGCGTTATCGCAACGGTCGGTGCCGAACAGGAATATTTTATTGTAGATAAAGAATTATATAACAAACGCCGCGACCTTATCTTCTGCGGCAGAACCCTCTTCGGTGCAAAACCCCCGAAGAGTCAGGAGATGGAAGCCCATTATTACGGTGCTATTAAGCCCCGCATTTCCGCTTTCATGAAAGAACTCGACGATGAATTATGGAAGCTTGGTGTTCTTGCAAAAACCGAGCACAACGAAGCGGCACCCGCGCAGCACGAGCTTGCGCCAATTTTCACTTCCACAAACATTGCCACAGACCACAATCAGATCATGATGGAAATGATGAAGACCGTTGCCCGCCGCCACGGACTCGAGTGCCTTCTGCACGAAAAGCCGTTTGCAGGTGTAAACGGCAGCGGCAAGCACAACAACTGGGCACTTGCCACAAACGAGGGAGTAAATCTTCTTGAACCCGGAGATTCACCCATTGAAAATGCACAGTTCCTGCTTTTCCTTGTTGCTGTGATAAAAGCCGTTGACGAATATCAGGATCTCTTGCGCGTTTCTGTTTCAAGCCCCGGAAATGATCACAGATTGGGCGCCAACGAAGCACCTCCCGCCATTGTTTCGATGTCTTTGGGAGATGAGCTAGCCGAAATCCTTGAAAGTATAGAGAGCGGTAAGGCATATTCCCAGAAAGAAAAAGTGGATATGCGCATAGGTGTTCATGTTCTGCCCCGCTTCTCGCGTGATACGACCGACCGCAACAGAACAAGTCCTTTCGCATTCACAGGTAATAAATTTGAATTCCGTTCAGTAGGCTCATCAGCCTCCATTGCCACACCTAATGTCGTTCTCAACACCATAATCGCCAAGGAACTTTCCGACTTTGCTGATATACTTGAAAATGCCGATGATTTTACATCCACACTCAACGACCTCATTCAGGACACTATAAAACAGCATAAGCGCATCATTTTCAACGGCAACAACTACAGCGAAGAGTGGGTCAAAGAGGCAGAAAAACGCGGACTTCTGAATCTGCGCACATCGGTAGATGCATTCCCCCACCTCATTGCACCAAAGAACATTGAACTGTTTACAAAATTTGGCATATATTCCGAGGCGGAAATGCATTCACGCTATGAAATATATCTTGAAAACTACATCAAAACCATAAATATCGAGGCGCTCACCATGCTCGATATGATATCAAAACAGATCATACCCGCTGTCAACGCATATATCAGGGAGCTTGCAGATACCGCAGCCTCAAAGAGTATTTTCGGCACGGTAACCACAGAGCTTGAAAAAGAGCTTGCGTCCTCCCTTTCGGAGAAAAACCTGGCACTTTACCATGAAGCTCATGAGATAGAGCAACTTCATTCCAAGCTTTCGGATATAACGGATCTGCAGAAAAAAGCAGAATTTATCCGCGATACGCTTATCCCCGCCATGAACAAGGCACGGAAAACCGCCGATAGCATGGAAAAGCAGGTTGCGGAAAGTGCATGGCCCTTCCCCACTTACAACGATCTTCTCTTTAAAATTTAACTTCAAAATCCCCTTGCGTCTGCGCCACACGGTGCAGACGCTGCATTTGATAAAATAAAGTTTAAAAGCGAACTCCGCCGCTTTAGGAGATAAAAATGAGTATAAAAACAGGATTTGACAAAAATTTATATATTAAAAAGCAATCTGAACAGATACAAAACCGCATCAATCAATTTGGCGGAAAACTGTATCTGGAATTCGGCGGAAAGCTTTTTGATGACTACCATGCCTCGCGCGTACTTCCCGGCTTTGCCCCCGATATAAAAGTGCAGATGCTTAAGGAGATATCCGACAAAGTTGAGATAGTAATGGTCATCAGCGCTTACGACATCGAAAAAAACAAGATGAGAAGTGACCTCGGCATTACATATGATGCTGATGTTCTGCGCCTTTACGATGCATTCACAGGCATCGGACTGTATGTTGGAAGTGTTGTAATATCACAGTACAATGCACAGCCCGCCGCCGAAACCTTTAAGCATAAGCTTGAATCCCTCGGCATACGCGTATACCTCCACTACCACATCGAAGGCTACCCCACAAATGTAAAGCACATTGTAAGCGACGAAGGATTGGGTAAAAACGATTATATAGAGACTTCTCGTCCCTTGGTGGTAATAACAGCCCCCGGTCCCGGCAGCGGAAAAATGGCAACATGTCTTTCCCAGCTTTATCACGAACACAAGCGCGGTATTTCCGCAGGCTATGCGAAGTTTGAAACATTCCCCATATGGAATATTCCCTTAAAGCACCCTGTAAATCTTGCATATGAAGCAGCAACAGCGGATCTTAATGATGTAAACATGATAGATCCCTTCCACCTCGAAGCATACGGGGAAACTGCGGTGAACTACAACCGCGATGTGGAAATATTCCCCGTACTCAACGCCATCTTTGAAAAGATATCAGGAAAAAGCCCCTATAAGTCACCAACAGATATGGGCGTAAACATGGCGGGTTATGCAATATCGGATAACGATGCGGTGTGCAAAGCCTCCCGCGATGAGATAGTCAGACGATACTATGCAGCACTGTGCAACCGACGCCGCGGAATAGACAACGACGACACGGTGAATAAAATAGAGCTGCTTATGAAACAGGCGGAAATAACTCCCGAAGACAGAGCTTGCGCGATTGCCGCACTACACAAAAGCGAGATTACCGACGGACAGCCGGCAGTTGCCATTGAACTTTCCGACGGTACGGTAGTTACGGGCAAAACTTCACAGCTTTTCGGCGCATCGTCCGCTGCTCTGCTTAATGCCGTAAAGTCTGTGGCAGGAATCCCCGATGATATCCCGCTCATCCGACGTGAAGTCATTGAGCCTGTTCAGGCTTTAAAGACAGAAGTTCTCGGAAATCACAATCCCCGACTCCATTCCGACGAAACACTCGTTGCCCTTTCTATCAGTGCCGCCGGATGTGATGATGCAAAAAAAGCCTTTGATGCACTCTCAAAACTCCGCGGATGCGAAGCGCATTCCACGGTGATGCTTTCTCAGGTAGATCTTGATACCTACCGCAAGCTTGGGATACATTTGACATGCGAACCAAAGTATCAGACCAAAAAACTCTTCCACGGCAGATAATTCTGCTTATTGACAACAAAGCATAAATAGTTTATAATTTTAATATAAAATACCATCGCCCACACGGAGACTGTTATTATGAAAATTACCCGAAGACAAGCCAGAGAGATCACCCTTTGCCTGGTTTTTGATTTTGGCTTTAACTGCGAAGAAAAACCTGAGGAGCTTTTAGATCTTTATATCCGTTATTTCCCTGAATCCGAAAAATCAGAAGAAAAATAGATCACCGAGCAGGTGCGCAACGACACATATATTTCCGAAGTTTATTTCGGTGTTGCTGAAAAGGTCGATGAACTTGACGAGATAATTAAAAACTGCTCTTTAAAATGGAAACTCGAACGTATTTCCCGCGTTTCCATGTCTATACTGCGCATTGCCGTATATGAGCTTCTTTATATGAGCGACATTCCCAACGAAGTTTCGATAAATGAAGCCGTTGAAATGGCAAAAAAATATGACAGTGACGATAGTTACACATTTGTAAACGGAGTGCTGGGTGCTGTTGTTACCAACATTCTTCCCGAACGGGGCACTGCCAATGAATGAATATTCCATAGGAATTGATACAAGCAACTATACCACAAGCCTGTCCCTTGTTTGCGACGGGCTTGTGGTGAAAAACGTGAGAAGACTTCTTCCGGTTGCAGAACACGAAAGAGGGTTGCGGCAAAGTGACGCTCTTTTTTATCACACAAAAGCACTCCCCGAGCTTTTTTCCGAGCTGTTCTGCGACACGGACTACACCGGAAAAATTAAAAGTGTGGGAGTGTCCACACGTCCCAGAGATGCAGAAGGCTCTTATATGCCGTGTTTCCTTGCGGGCATTTCTTCTGCACACGCAATAGCAGGCTCCCTTAGCGTTCCGCTTTACGAATTTTCTCACCAGGCAGGTCATATTTCAGCCGCCATATATAGCAGCGGCATTCCGAAGGAGCTCACAAAAGAGTTTATATCTTTCCACGTATCGGGCGGTACAACCGATATCGTTCTTTGTAAAATGAGCGGTGCTGATATTCAGTGCACACGTATCGGCGGAACCAACGACCTTAACGCTGGTCAGGCAATCGACCGCACCGGTGTGATGCTTGGTATGCATTTTCCGTGCGGAAAAGAATTAGACGAGCTTTCGCAAAAATCATCCTGCGCCTTCGGCAAAATAAAGATCAGCGTAAAAGGACTTGACTGTTCCCTTTCGGGGCTTGAAAACAAAACCAAGGCTCTTATCAATGACGGTGTGCCGAGCGAGGATATTGCCGCTTTTCTATTTGAATATCTGAGCTGTGCGCTTGGAAAACTTACTGATAATCTGCAAGAGATTTACGGTGGGCTGCCTATTATTTTTGCAGGCGGTGTAATGTCCAACAGCAGGATAAGAACTAATCTTGCACAAAAGGAAAATGTATTTTTTGCATCCCCCGCACTTTCTTCCGACAATGCCTGCGGCACGGCACTACTTGCATATAAAAAATACAAAGAACAAGCATAAATAAAAACTCAATTCTCCTAAAGGAGCACTTTATGCGCACAAATGCCATAACACTCACAGTTTCCCAGCTCAACGAATACGTAAAAGCTCTGCTTGATTCGTCAGAGCTTCTGACTGATATTTATATCAAAGGCGAAATCTCAAATCTGACAAACCATTATAAATCCGGTCACATATACTTTTCGCTCAAGGATGCCACAGGACTCCTTAAAGCCGTAATGTTCCGCTCCGCAGCAATAAAGCTTAATTTTATGCCAGAAAACGGAATGAAAGTAGTGGTACGCGGCAGAGTTTCCGTGTTCCCGCGGGACGGAGTTTATCAGCTGTATGCAGAGGAAATAATGCCGGACGGGATCGGTGCTCTGTATCTTGCCTACGAGCAATTAAAGGAAAAGCTTTCACTAATGGGGCTTTTTGATGAAAGTCACAAAAAGCCAATTCCTCAATATCCGCAAAAGATAGGTATAATAACTGCAGACACGGGAGCGGCTGTTGCAGACATGAAGAACATTCTGACAAGACGTTATCCCGTTGCACAAATAATCATATACCCGTCTCTCGTTCAGGGAAATAAAGCACCGGAGGAGCTTGCTTCGGGAATACGTTATTTCAACACACGGGAGAAAGTAGACACTATAATAATCGGTCGCGGTGGCGGTTCCCTTGAAGATCTTTGGGCATTTAACAGCGAAATGCTGGCACATGAGATATACGCATCCGAGATACCGATAATTTCCGCAGTGGGTCATGAAACAGATTTTACCATATGCGATTTTGTGGCAGACCTTCGCGCTCCCACACCATCTGCCGCAGCAGAACTTGCGGTGCCAAATATCCTGGATGTGCAATATTCTTTAGGGGTTTATGCTTCCACCCTGAAATCGCTTACAGAAGAAAAAATAAGAGTGCGAAAAAATACTATTGCACTGATATCAAACAGTAAAATGTTTGCAGATCCCATGTACTACACACAAAGACTTTCCGAGCGCCTTCGTATCTGCACACAAAAACTCACCTCAGGTATGGAAAAGCAACTGTCGGCAAGCAAAAGCAAGCTCTCGGAAAAAACAGCTCGTCTCTCCGCTCTGAGTCCCCTTTCGGTAATATCCCGCGGATATTCCGTTGTAACAGATTCCGATGGAAAAGCTATAACAAATTCCACATCGCTCAACATCGGTCAGCATATTTCACTCCGCTTTGACAAAGGCAGCGCAAAAGCCGAAATCCTCGAAATCACAAAAGGAGAATAATAATGCCCTCAAAAAAGAAAGATGACCTCACCCTTGAGCAAATGCTTATTCGTCTTGACGAAATTTCAGCTCTGCTTGATTCAGATCTCGAACTTGACAAAGCTTTAAGTCTTTACGAAGAAGGCGTTTCACTCATAAAATCGGCAAACAAAATGATAACCGATGCTGAAGCAAAAATCAAAACCCTTAACCTTTCCGATATTCAAGAGGAGAAAACCCATGAATGACCACCTCTTCAAACAACAAATAAAAGATAACGCAAGGATAACCGAAGCTGCACTTGACAAAAAACTCGGACTGATATCGCAGGACCCCGCCTTTGAAAAATTCTGCGAGCTTGAACATGCCATGCGTTATAGCCTTATGGCGGGTGGAAAAAGACTCCGCCCGTGCCTTGTCATGGAATTTGCACGTATTTTTGGTGCAACCCCCGAAGACTCTTTGAATTACGCTTGTGCCCTCGAAATGATACACACGTCTTCACTTATCCATGACGATATGCCGTGCATGGACAACGAC
>JAFYUY010000105.1 GCA_017549405.1 Clostridia bacterium
GGACGAGTTTACGGAAAAAGTCATTTCAAGGGTAGGCTCGGATATCTTTACAAAAGGAAGAGCCTCGACGCATTCGGATGCACATATGGTATCGCCTATCGTTATGTTTTCGATGCCCGAAACACAAACTATATCGCCCGCTCCGACCTCTTCCGCAGGAACACGCTTAAGACCTTCCACAGTGAAAAGATTTGCGATCTTTGAACGATAATTTTCATGTGCGCCCGCAAAATTTGCAACAACGGCATCCATATTTTTTCTGACTGTGCCGCGTTCAATTCTTCCAAGTGCTATTCTTCCCACATACTCATTATAATCTATGGAAGAAACAAGCATCTGCGCAGGACCTTCGGGTTCGATATCGGGGCCGTTAACGTGATTTACAATTGTTTCAAACAGTACCTCAAGGGTGGTTTCTGTTCCCTCGGGAGAAAGAGATGCCGTTCCATTTTTGCCGGAGCAGAAAACTATGGGGCTGTCAAGCTGTTCGTCGGTGGCATCAAGAGCAATGAAAAGCTCCAGCACTTCGTCCACAACTTCGTTGACGCGAGCTCCGGGGCGGTCGATCTTGTTTACCACTATTACCACTTTATGACCAAGCTCAAGAGCTTTCTGAAGAACAAAACGCGTCTGGGGCATAGTGCCTTCAAAAGCATCCACCAAAAGAAGAACACCGTCCACCATTTTAAGAACACGTTCAACTTCGCCACCGAAATCCGCGTGTCCGGGAGTATCTACGACGTTGATCTTCACGTCCTTATAATATAATGAAGTATTTTTAGCAAGGATCGTAATGCCTCTTTCACGTTCAAGGTCATTATTATCCATAACGCGGTCTTCCACCACCTGATTTTCACGGAAAGTTCCGCTCTGCTTGAGCATTTCATCCACAAGCGTTGTTTTTCCGTGGTCAACATGGGCAATTATCGCCACATTACGCATATCATTTCTTATCATTTTCACTCGTCCTTTTTATTTTTCTTTAATTCACAACTTAATATTATAACACTTATTCTCTTAATTTTCAATATCTGCATGTTTTTTTACCTAAATCCCGATATTTGTTCACAATAACCTCTGCCACAAAAATCATTACCGTAATTGACATATCTCAAAAAATATGATAGAATATTAAATAATGTTTTTTAGGTCAGTTAGAATGAACACTTTTTTTGATATGCACTGCCACATCCTTCCCGGGGTAGATGATGGGGCAAAAGATTTTGATACTGCTCTTAAGATGATCAAAGCGGCATACGATGACGGAATACGTCACATATGCTTTACCCCGCATCGCAACCCTTACAAAAAATGCCGCAGCACCCGCAGCATTACCGATGTCTACCGCGAATTTTCAGAAGCCATCAGTTCCTCGGGAATGGAAATGGAAACGATCCTCGGCTCCGAAATAATGTATTACAGCGACTTTGTTTCCGACATAGAAAACGGAACTTGTTTCACTATCGGAAACAGCAAATATGTTCTTTTGGAATTTCCCGAAAATGCCGATTTTTCCGAGCTGTTTGAGGCTGCGAGAAAAGTATCTTCTTTGGGATATATACCGATAATAGCGCACCCGGAGCGATATAGCTGTATAGAAAAGAAGCCCTCTCTTTTAGGCACGCTTTCCGAAAACGGATTTTTGATGCAGTTTAATTCCGGACTTTTTGCGCCTTCGCACAAAAAAGATTTTTTAACCGTATTTCGGCGCAACAGAATCAAAAAATACATATTTGCGCATAAACCCGCCTGTATTGTGGCATCGGATGCACACGATCTTGCACGCAGAAAACCGTCCTTATCTGCAGCTTATGACGCGGTATTAAAAAAATGCGGAAAAGATTACGCACAATCATCTTTCTTTGATATCCCCGCTTCCATATTTTACAACAGTTAAAAATCATCAATAATTTATTTTAAGGCAGGATTTTATATGAATCAGGATTTTGAATTGGATCTGAAAGAACTTGTTCCATATGTTTTTAAGCGTGCCTGGATCGCCGTAATAGCTGCAATCCTCGCAGGAGCGGTATTTTTTTCATACTCGATCTTTTTTATAACGCCTCAATATACCTCGCAGGCAACGCTTTATGTTATAAACAGACAATCCGGAAATATTACTTCCACCGAGCTTATCGGATATGAAAGTCTGCTTAATGACTATCTTCAGATAATTTCAAGCAGAGCCGTTATAGAATCGGTCATTGAAAAAAGCGGCACTCAAATGAATTTCCGAGAGTTTTCGAACCGTCTCAGTCTTTCTCACAAACCCGAGACCCGCATTATCAAGGTGAGCTTCACACACGAAGACCCGTCGGAAGCCGTGCGGCTTGTTAACCTTGTGTGCACCGAAACTTCGGAATATATAACCGAGCTTATGAAATCGGATCAGATCAAAATCGTAGATTACGGAAATCTCCCCACTTCCCCATCCTCCCCCGACGCAAAAAAGAACTTTGTTCTCGGAGCTTTTGCCGGATTTATGATCCCCGTTGCTGTTTTTGTGCTCAAATTTATTCTTGATGACAAGATCACAACTGCGGAAGATGTGGAAAAAAGACTGGGAGTAAATGTCATTGGCCGCATCCCCTATTCTTCCCAGCTTAACAGAAAAGCGGGCTTCAAAAAGAAATAACCCCCCAAATAGCTATTTGAAAGGACAGGTTTTTCAGCACAAATGAACAGCATTAATATCAATCCCATTTACCAAGATGATTATGCGCTCGATGAAGCCTTTAAAACAATTCGAACCAATATAATGTTCTGTAGCCACGACACAAAAGTGATCTCCATCACCAGCTGCGATTCCGGAGAGGGAAAAAGCACGATTTCTTTTGCAGTAGCAAAGAGCCTCGCCTGCGCGGACAAGCGTGTTCTTTATATTGATGCGGATATGCGTAAATCGGTTTTCGCATCAAAATATACCGACCAGGCAGATATTCCCGGTTTAAGCCATTTTCTTTCCGGTCAGGCAAATATAGGTGATGTTATATTTAAAACAAACACAGACAATTTGTTTGTTATATTCTCCGGGATCTATCCTCCCAACCCTGCGGAGCTTCTTGCAAACGATCTTTTTCAGGAGCTTATAAGTGAAGCACGCGATAATTTCGACTATATAATAATTGATACTCCTCCTCTCGGACTTGTTTCCGATGCCACATCCTGCATAGCATACAGCGATGGCGCCATAATGCTTGTGACGAGCGAATTGACAAGCCTCAAGCATGCAAAAGAATTGAAAAAGAGCATTGAAAACACAGGCACAAAGCTTATCGGATGTGTTATAAACAAGCTGCGCCGTGCCAGAGGCAAGTATTATTACTATAATTACAAAAAATAAAAGCGCATTTACTTTTGTCTGTTTCGTCAAGCGAAAAACATTAATTATCGTATAAGTAAGTTTTAATAATCACGAAAACCGTCTGCAAAGGCGGTTTTTTTGATTTCTGTGCATTTTGGGATGCCGGTTTCATTTTTTACATAATGCAAAATACTGCTCGGAAAAGAGATTTCAGTTCCGGATTCAAAAAACGGTCTTATTTCAAAAAATAATGAACAAATTTTCCAAAACACTTGACAAATTTTCACTTAGGGTATATAATATAAGTAGCATTGTTTGTTTTCCCCAAACCTGTACGTTCGGCGTTATTGTCGGGCGGGATCGGCATTTCTGCCGGGAAAGAAAAAGGTTTAATATGTCAATGCTATCTCCTTTCAAAGGAACATTTGCTCTCACAAGTCCGCGCGGTTACAGAACTTTAAACGGCACGCGCGAATACCACAAAGGTATTGACCTTGTGGGAAAAGAAGATGCAACCGTTTATGCGATTGCAGACGGAACCGTTTATACGCTTTACGAACAAAACGGTTTTGGAAATTATATCCGCCAGCACACAGCTGACGGGAAACGTATTTATTACGGTCATTTAAAAAGCTTCATTGCAAAAGGCGGCTCATTTGTTAAAAAAGGTCAGCCTTTAGGGGTTATGGGTGCCACGGGACACGCATTCGGTGAACATCTCCACCTTGAGCTCCGTCCTGCAGGCAGCAGTTCTTCAAGCCTTGATATCTGCGAGTTTACAAAGATCCCGAATACCTTCGGCACATATTGCGGCAAGCCGCAAGGTGAGTTCAGCAAAGACAAAACTGTGGACATGCTTATGCAGTGCGGTATTGTAGACAGTGAAAACCGCGAAAACTGGGAGCTTATGCTCTCGGGGAAAGCGCCTCTTAACCAACAGTATGTGCGAATCCTTTTCGAACGTTGCTGCAAAAAGCTCCTGGAAAAGGGGGTAAGTGCATGAGCAACTTTATTAAAGAAACCGTAAAAGGGATCGCAGCGGCAAGCTTTGCGGGGTTTGCGGCATACACAAAGATACTTGCCCTTCCGGTTGCGGTGCTTTGCTGTGCAATGCTTGCAGATTACGTAACAGGAATCGCCCAGGCATACTTTGCAGGGAAACTTTCCAGCAAAACGGGAATGATGGGTATTTTAAAAAAGTTATGCTATATGTTTGCCGTTGTGTGCGGTGTCATCGTGGACTATGTGTGCGCATCCGCGCAGGATATGTTGGGCATGAACCACGGCAGTATAACATTTTTCGGCACCATGGTCACCGTGTGGCTTATACTCAATGAAGTAGTAAGTATTCTTGAGAACCTTTCCGAAATAGGCGTTCCGCTGCCCGCTTTTCTCAAAACAGTAGCAGAAAAGCTGAAGCGCAATATTGAGGAAAAAGACACCGAATAAAGCGCTGCGGGGATGTAAAAGTTGTTTTTACATCCCCGATCTTCATACTATCATCTCACCTCTGAGTCTTTCTATTATCTTCTTTTCGCGTCGTGAGACCTTTACTTGTGTAAGTCCCAGCCTTCTGGCACTTTCGCACTGGGTAAGTCCGCGGTAATATCTGAGATATATGAGTATCCTGTCCTCTTGGGGCAGTTTTTTTATTGCCTCAGCAAGAGCAAGTCTGTTTGTTATCTCCTCGCTGTTGTCCTCCCCTATCAACTCTTCCAGCGATGCGGAATCGTCATCTCCCGTTTTTTCCTGCAACGAAACGGCAGGTGCCATGGCTTCAAGAGAAGTCACAACCTCTTCATGACTCATGGAGCACATCTCACACAGCTCCGATATTCTGGGTTCTCTGCCGTTTCTGGCGGCAAAATCCTTGCCCGCTCTAAAGAGAAGATACCCCCGTCGCTTTATATCGCGGCTGACCTTTATGAGTCCGTCATCGCGCAAAAAACGCCGCAGCTCGCCCGCAACCATATGCACGGCATATGTGGAAAAAGCCGTTCCGAATTCTTCGTCAAAACCGCGCACAGCCTTCATCATTCCGATACTTCCTATCTGTATCAGATCCTCGGTATCCTGACCTCTGCCGCAAAACCGTCCTGCCACGCTTCGTATAAGCCCCGCGTTTTCGCGCATAAGAGTATCAAGAGCAGCTGCATCCCCCGCCTTTGCTCTTCTCACAAGTTCAATATTCCTTGCGTTATCATACATCTTTTCAGCCCCGTCCGTTTTTTGCGGCAGCGGAAAACAGCATTTTTTTCGGACTGAGTTTTTTGGTCATGATGACCCTTGTTCCTGCGCCTTTTTTGGACGAAACAGACAGCTTGTCCGAAAAGCTTTCCATTATGGAAAAACCCATGCCGCTGCGTTCATTCGCCGCATCCGTGGTAAAGAGCGGCTCCATCGCCTGCTTTATATCTGCAATACCGCATCCCTTATCCTTTACGGAAACGGTGAAAAGTCCCTCGGAATCGTATTTTGCTTCTATGTATATCTTTTTCTTTTTTTCGTCGGGTTCATCCTTGTATGCATGGACTATGCAGTTCGTAACAGCTTCCGAGACCGCCGTTTTTATATCCGCTATCTCCTCCACGGTGGGATCGAGCTGGGAGGCAAATGCCGACACCGCAATTCTTGCATACGATTCGTTTACCGACGTAGCATAAAGTGTCGTTTTAAAATAATTAACGCATTTTTTCATTGCGAAAGTTCCTTTCGATTTTTGTATACTTCATTATACATCTGTTCCGTCCGAGCGGGCGATCTTCAAAAGCTTGTCTGCGCCCGCCATTCTAAGCATATCCTCAGCGCGACGTGCAGGGTTGAGCACGACCACCTTTCCGCTCACATCATTCATTTTACGAAGTCTTCCCAAAACAAAGCCCAGTCCCGATGAGTCCATGAAATCTATGGCAGAAAGATCCATTATAAGCGTTTTGGGGCGGTTTTTAATTATAAGTGTATCAACTTCATTGCGTGCATCCTTAACTGCATGGTGATCCACTTCACCGCAGAGCTTTATATAAAGTTTGTCATTTTCATTCCAGACTGTAAGGTCCATTACAGCATTTTCACCTCCGGTCGATTTATGATCATTATAATACCGACAAGGCAAAAAATCAGTCTGTTTGCGTTGTCGCAAAAAGACCCCCGATACAGTTTTTACGCTTTTCGGGAGGTCTTGTGAGTTTTTTTGATTTTTTGCGGCACATAATAAAGAATTATGCCTGCAAAAAATGCCGTGATCAGCTTCCACTCCTCCACGGGAAATTCCGAAAACGCTGTGTGGAAAGTATACAAAATGCACGCACTTCCGCTGTAATATACCCATGGCGGAATGATTTTCTCGGCAGATATATTTTCCGCAAAATGCCGTGCACATGTGCAAAAAACACATGCTCTTACGGCAAATGCAAAAAAGTAGCTGAAAATGAATATCTCCTGCACGTTCATAAACGGTACGCACGCAAGCATTGTCATGTCGGGGCGCAAAATATACGAAAGTCCCGACGCACCGTACCACAAAATATATTTTGCCGTTTCAAGTATGCACGTAACAGAAAACAGCACAAATGCCACTGCCGTTTCGGCTTTCTCCTCTTTGTACTCGCCATTGTTTTTCAAAGCTCGTGCAAGGATAAAGATTCCTGCAGCATTGCCAAACCCTTTTGCAAAATAATCGGGATATACTGCAAGAGAAAAGACGGGCTGCAAATCTGATACTTCCGCTTTATACCCCAAAAAAGCGAACCATGTTATTATATAAGGCAAAATAACGACCGGCAAAAACAGCATGCATGATCTGCAAAAAGAAACTTCCCTTCGCTTTCCCATATACAAAGCAAGAAGTATTACCGCCAACACAAAAAAGCGGGAAAAGCGTGCGCCTCCGTAATCTTTCGAAATACTTGCGACAAAATCCGCAAACTCCAAAGAGTATGTGCCGAAAAGTGCACAGCATATAAAAAATCCAAAAATTGTAAATATGCCCTTAAGCAAAGCCGGCATTTCTTCCCCGCAGCACGATACTTTAACACAAATATTTACCGCAATATATGCCGAAAAAGTCCCAAGAAGATACATTATCAGCGCTGAAAAAGTTTCTTTTCCGCCATTTGGAATTCCGAAAAAAAGTATCCCGCTCAAAAGATAAACATAATATGCCGTAATGCGGAGTATATGTCTGCCTCCCGTGTTTTTCACGCATTTTCCCCCTTATCGCCCGCCGCATTCATTTTTTCACGGTAATATTCCGACAGAGTCCCGCACTTTTCCCCACCTCTTACCACCTCGCATTTAAGCTGAAATTCATCGGAATTCATAAAAGCACAAAGTATATCCTTTTCTGTCTGCACATCAAGACTTTCTGACATCTCCACATTTTTAAGCGCCTTATAAACGGTATCTCCCCGAAGCAATAATGAAACCGCATCCCGCGCATCTGCCGCCCGAAGCGTTTCATCCGGAATTGTGCTGCCGTCATCGGAAACATATCTGACAGTTACCGAGATATTTCCGCCATCTGCAGGAGAAAAGATTATTCTTTCGCATATTTTAGGTCTTGATGAGTTGTCAGCGGAGCACGAACACATCATCGTAACGAGCGCAAAAACAAGAAAATATTTTATATATCTCACTTTAATTCTTTCTCCTCTCCCGAAAGAGCTTTGTCCGGAATAAGCAACACTCCGTCGAAAAGTCCCTTTGTTTTAAGCGGTGCAAACGGGAAAAGGT
The DNA here is from genome assembly GCA_017549405.1 of Clostridia bacterium. Taxonomy (GTDB): domain Bacteria; phylum Bacillota; class Clostridia; order Oscillospirales; family CAG-382; genus UMGS1052. The sequence goes on from JAFYUY010000105.1 coordinate 8,036, forward strand.
AGGGTTTCCCGCATGAAGTCTTGACACAAAGAGCCGATGCCAGAAGTACTGTGAAAAATGCAACCCCGAACAGGCCGAAGATCCTTGCAAACACAAGGTTTACAAACCTCAACAGCGGCATGGAATTCATAACAGGCGGATCTATAAAACTGCAGGTCGCACTTATTGCCGCCACCATTATTACGGGAGCACTGGCGATTCCTGCCTTTATGGCAGCGTCTCCCAGAATTATTCCCGCAACGATAGAAACCGCATCTCCCACAGCCCTCGGCATACGAACACCCACTTCACGGATTATCTCAAAAACAAAAAGAATTACCGTAAGCTCCGTAAATGTGGTAAAGGGAATATCTCTCCGAGCCTCAGAAATTGTCATATAAAGAGTATGCGGTATTGCTGATGTATCAAATTCCAGAAGCGCCACATATATTCCGGGCAAAAACAGCGCAATAAACATTCCGAGAAGTCGCAACACCCGCAAAAACGTTGCGTAATACGGGGATTTTGCATAATCCTCGGAGGATTGTATGCTTTCCACAAAAAAATACGGTAATGTCAGCACACATGGGCTTCCGTCACATATTACCGCCACCCTTCCGCCCACAAGCTTTGATGCCACCTTATCGGGTTTTTCAGAATTTCCCACATCAGGAAAAAGCGGATAACGGCTGTCACCAAGCAAATGCTCTATATATCCCGAATCTGCAACTGTCGGCAGAGTCACTTCCGAAAGTCTTTTCTTTATTCTTTCCACGACCGCATTTTCGGCATTGCCCTCTATATAAACAATAAAAATGTCCGTGGGGCAAAGACTTCCGCACTGTGTTTTTTCCACACAAAGCCGTTCTGTTTTAAGTCTCTTTCGCAATAGTGCCACATTGACTTCCGCACTTTCCACAAATCCCTCACGCGGTCCGCGTATTACCACCTCTCCGTCAGGTTCCGTAACCGTTCGGGAATTCTTCGCCTTGGCTTCGGCCGCAAAAGAGCAAAAACCACAGGGTCCGTCAAAAAACAAAACGGCACATCCCCCTCGCACAGCCTCTGCGGCTTTTTTTACCTCATCCGCCGGTGTGAGTTTTAACGCACCCGCAGCAGATGGAATATATTCGGGTTCTGTGACGGAAAACAACGGTCTCAGTAACGCTTCGGAAATATATTCCTTGTCGCAATATCCCGTAAGAGATGCAACATAAACCGTTATGCCGCAGGGCAACACTATTTTGCGGACAGCAAAATCGCTGCATTTTAAAAATGCGCTCTGCAATTCATCTTGAAATTTCTTGGCGCACATGTTTGTGTCCATATTCTTTCCCACTCCTTTTTTCGGTTATGATATTTTTTGCATTTTTTGAAAAAATATCCGAATCATCACAGTAATTTCAAAAAAGATTGTAAAATAAATAACAATATTTGCCCGAGTACTTGAAACCTTGCAAAAAATGTGTTATACTATGGTGTAGAATGGTTTTATTATGTGAATATTTCATATTTTCCCATCAACAAAAATTTTGTAATATAACAAAAAGGAGTAATAAAAATGGCAAAAACAGTTCTTCTCGAAACATCGGCAAGACATCTTCACCTTTCTGCCGAGCACATCGAAATCCTCTTCGGTAAAGGACACGAACTCACAAAGAAAAAGGATCTTTCCCAGCCCGGCCAGTTCGCCTGCGAAGAAAGAGTAACAGTTGTCGGCTCCAAGAAAGAGCTTGCAGGAGTTTCCGTTCTCGGTCCCGCAAGACCCGCAACTCAGGTTGAACTTTCTCTCACAGACGCTCGCAGCATCGGTGTTTCCGCACCCGTAAGAGAATCCGGCGACATTGCCGGCACAGGCGCTTGCAAGCTCGTTGGTCCCTGCGGCGAAGTTGAAATTTCCGAAGGTGTTATCGCAGCAAAGCGTCACATCCACCTCGACACAAAAACTGCAAACGATATGGGTCTTGCTGACAAGCAGGTTGTTTGCGTTAAGGTTGATTCCGAAGGCAGAAAGACAATTTTCGGCGACGTTGTTGTAAGAGTAAGCGACAAGTTTGCTCCCGCAATGCACATCGACACCGACGAATCCAACGCTTGCGGTGCGGTTCCCGGCATGCAGGCTGAAATTCTCGACATCTGCGTTTGCAGCTGCAAATAATTTATTCCGGTCATTTTCTTTCCGAACATCGGAAAGTCAAATACAAATAAAAATAAAGGAGACATAAATCATGGCTATTTATTCACGCGAAGTAGAAGAAATGTGCGTTGTTGCCAAGGGTCCTCATCACGGTCCCGCTCCCATTCCCGAAGAAGGAAAGTGGATCCAGGCAAAGGAAATCAAAGATATCTCGGGCTTTACCCACGGTATCGGCTGGTGTGCACCTCAGCAGGGCGCATGCAAGCTCTCTCTCAATATTAAAGAAGGTATTATCGAAGAAGCTCTTGTTGAAACCATCGGCTGCTCTGGTATGACTCA
>JAFYUY010000106.1 GCA_017549405.1 Clostridia bacterium
AACGGGAAGAACTCATCAGATAAGAGTTCATATGGCGCATATTGGATGTCCGCTTCTTTACGATTACCTATACGGAACGGAAATATGCGGAAAAACACTTTTTCTTCATTGTGCGTCCGTCAGTTTCACCCATCCTGTAACGGGTCACTCTATGACCGTGGAATGCCCCGTGCAAAAGGATTCGGAATTAAATGTGCTTTAAGTAATAAAGGGATTTGATCAAAGCAATTTTCTTGATTCAAGCGCTTTTATTATAAAATACGCACCCGCCACGGTAAATACGGTTTCAGGCAGCATATAACCGCCGTTGTAAAGCAGGGAGAAAATATACGAATTTGCAATGCCGTGTTCAAGCCCCGAGCCTTTCCATATGGTGACGCCGGAAAGGTAGTGGCATATAAATCTCATAACACATACCGTCGCAACGGAGAAGGTTTTGGATTTAAGCCCTTTTCCGCGTGCCGTGCCGCAAAGACCAAGGACCGTGAATGCGAGTATGTAGTCAAGCAGATAGCACACAATGAGCACGGTCGGAGAAAGCCCCCAGCCCGCAGCGCCCGATACGGCAGCCTGGGTGATCGAATAAACAAAAGCGGTGCCCAATCCCCACTTTGCACCGTGGCGCAGAGATGCCACACATACAGGGAGCATGGATAAAAACGTGATGGAACCGCCAAAAGGCATTTCCCACAGCTTTATAAGGCTCAGCACAAACGAGAGTGCCACCATCATGGCACATTCAATAAGGGTCAGAAGATTTGTTTTTGTGTTAGTCTTCATTTTGTTTTCCTTTCTTTATAAAAACAGAGATAAGCTTGTCTGCAAAAGGAGCAATGCGGCTTTATCTCCCGGGAAAACAAAAACCGCACTCGAATAACGGTGCGGTAAATTTCAGAATGAGATTTTTGAAATATCTTCCTACGCCGGTATTATCCGAACAGGTTAAAAGGGTTTGGGACATCCCATCTCAGCCGTCTGAAAGCACAAACACACATTGCGCATATGTGTGCGTGCAAAAACAGCACCCCTGATATATTAAATTCCATCTTTTGCAGATTGCAATAATTATAGTACATTATTTATTTTTTGTCAAGCGGAATTTTGATATTTTACTCTGCAAGACACAAAAATTATCAAATGCGTAACAAAGAACGCTTCAAGTTATGTTATATTTATAGATGTCGTAAGAAAAAATTACGGAGGCGAAGCAAAAATGAAAAAAGATATACTTATTATAGGAGCGGGTCCTGCGGGTATTTTCACTGCCCTTGAAATGATCCGCCGCGGATCCAAGGATAATATTCTCATAGTTGAAAAGGGCAGAGCAATAGAAAACAGAAGCTGCCCCAAAAGTAAATTAAAGGTTTGTGCAAATTGCAAGCCTTACTGTCACATAACCACGGGCTTTTCAGGTGCGGGTGCTTTTTCCGATGGAAAATTGTCGCTAAGCACGGATGTGGGCGGAGATCTTCCTAACCTTGTGGGGGAAGATACGGCACAAAAAATGATAGATTACGTTGACGGGATATATCTTGAATTCGGTGCCGATACCCATGTGGAGGGAGTAAGCAACCCCGAGGCTGTTAAAGAAATACGAAAAAGAGCAATACGCGCGGGCCTTAAACTTGTGGATTGTCCCATACGCCATCTCGGAACGGAAAAAGCTCAGGACATATATTATTCCATAGAGCAGTATCTTTTAAATAATGGCGTGGAGATACTTTTCGGCTTTGAGTGTACAGACCTCATACTTAAGGATTCTGTATGCTGCGGTGCGCACATTACCGACGGAAAGGTCGAATATGATGTTGAGGCGGCACACACCATTGTTGCCACAGGAAGACGCGGAGCAGACTGGTTAGAGCACGTATGTGCCGAGCACAACATTGCACATGACCCGGGAACAGTTGATATCGGAGTGCGAGTTGAAGTGCGTAATGAAGTGATGGAGCAGGTAAACGAGGTGCTTTACGAATCAAAGCTTATCGGTTATCCCCGTCCTTTTAAAAACAAGGTACGCACATTCTGCCAGAACCCCGGCGGTTTTGTGAGTCAGGAAAACTATGATAATGACCTTGCTGTGGTAAACGGTCATTCTTATAAGGAGCTAAAATCCTCCAATACCAACCTTGCAATTCTGTGTTCCCACAATTTCAGCACACCCTTTAATCAGCCTATATCATATGCTCAAAAGGTGGGCGAGCTTACGAATATGTTGGCGAACGGACATATTTTGTGTCAGCGTTTCGGAGATATTCTTGACGGAAAACGCACATGGCCAAAGGAGCTTGCGCAGTCAAATCTTCGCCCCACTCTCACAGATGCAGTTGCAGGTGATATTACTGCTGCGATGCCTTACCGTGCTATGATGAACATAATCAATTTCATTCAGGCGGTGGACGAGGTGGTTCCGGGATTTGCATCTACGGAAACCTTGTTGTATTCTCCCGAGCTTAAGTTTTACAGTAACCGCGTGCGTATGGATGCGGACTTTAACACAAGCATTGAGGGGCTTCATTGCCTGGGCGATTCCAGCGGCTGGACACGCGGACTTATGATGGCATCTGTTATGGGTACTATGATGGGCGCAAAGCTTGCAGATAACAACAAATAATATCGATTTCAAAAGAAACGGGGATGTTAAAAAAGTCCAGACCGCAAAAAAGAAGAAAAACAAAGAAAACAGAACAAAAAACAAGTATAAGTCCTGAAAACAAGGAAGAAAAACTCATCATTCTGAGTTTTTCTCAAAAAAATCTTTTTTGCTACAGACAAACGTCACCTCTCGACGCACCTTTGTGCGCCTTCGGGTTCCGTTTGTCCGTTCTGAAGCTTTTTTACCTATCCCCTCAAAAGGGGCTGTTTAAAAACTGCGTTTTTAAACAGCCCCAATTTTTTATATACAGAAATGATATGTTCTGCTGCTTTGTCAGTGATATGACTTATCGGAACAGCAAATTATTGCCGCACCTTTCACCCCAAGTCGGTTGAGCATATAGCTGTCCGTCCATTCGGCGGTATCGGGAATTCTGTTTTCGTACCATTCGGGCGATGCGGCAGCCCATGCGGCATCGGGATATTTATATCCTCCGCCAAAATGATTTCCGATCTCACCAAAGGGTCTGTGATAGGGTCCCAAAAGATTTCGCAGAGTATTCACAAGCTGTATTTCAAGTATGTTTTCGCCATTTTTAAGAGCATTTGTGATATCTGACCTGTATGGCGGAGTGTGTATGCATCCGCACGGAATGCCGTTGACTGATATATGACAATGCGATGCATCAAGTTCATCAAGGCTGAAAAATACCTTTTCTCCGTCGCAGAGTGCTTTTGGACATTCAAACTTTTGGGAAAGCTTTATTGTTCCTGCATAAAAAGGATAGCCTGCCCGTGTGAGTTCCCCATATGCCACACGGGGTTCATTTGCAATACTCATATTGCGGGAATAGCGAAGGTTTCCGCCCCGCTCGGGTTCCTGCACTGTCTTTACGGCAAAATCTCCCAAAAGGTAGATGCTTTCAAGCTCCACTCCTTTTCGCGTCTGGAAAAGTGAACCTATTGAAGATTTCATTTTTTCAAGGGGAGCATACTCGCATGTCAGCTCTATTACATTCTGACCCTTTTGGCATTTCGGAAGGTCTACGATTTCAAAAGCCTTTGCAAGGTAATATCCCGTCACTTCAGTCGGTATCTCTTGTCCGTTAAAACGTATGCTGTGCATTTGTGCATCCTCAAGGGCAAGAGAAAGACCGCCGAAGCATTCCTCGGATGAGAATACAAATTTTTGAGTGAGTGTGCCGTGATAATTTTCAGCGGTAAGCTTTTCATGAATTCCGAGAACTGGATATTCATGAGAATATTCACCATCTCCTTTTTTATATCGGCAAAACTCAAGAAGCAGTACGTTTTTATTTTCCCGTTCTGTTTCCCAACGGTTGTTAAGTGCAAGCTTTGTTTCGGTATGCTGAAGCGGCGCAACTGAATTTTCGGAAGATTCTGATCTTTTTGTGTGAAGCATGATGCTTCCACCGCAGGGAATGGTAAGGGGAATACGGGTATTTCCTTCGCTATATTCGCAAAAGACAGGAGTTCGGCTTCTTTCAAAGCCGTCCCATATTTCAGCGTTAACGGTTCCGTTTACGGTCAATACTCCAGGGCGTGAATCCGAACAATCGGAATTGAAAAGGAAGAAGAAAGATTCGTTTTCGTCGTCGCTTTTGCGTATGAACACACTTCTGTCATCGTATTCGCAGTTGAAGCGATAATCGGACTTTGGAAGTATAGATAGCAATATATCGGAAGAGCTTGCAGTTTCGGCACTGTCAAGAAAGTGCAAAGCACCATTGATGTCTTCTTTTCCGTCAAGCATGGTGGGGGAAGAACCTAAAACGATCACTCTTCCGCCGCAACTCATGAATTCTTTTAGTATTTTTGCCGTGGTGCTTTGCACGGTTATAAGATTCGGCAATACCACGGTGTCGTATTCCATTTGCCCAATGGCAAAAGAGCTGTTTTTCACCTGACCGAAAAGTTCGATCGATCTTTCATCACCAAGCTCAAAAGAGTTATTCGAAAGGTATAACTGTGTTATTAGTGATGCAAAGCTCTTATCTCTGCGACGCAATCCGCAAAGAGAATCCTGAGCACCGGTAATGTGTGCAAATGCGGGTTTGTGTATTCGCAGTATGCCGAATCGAGCGGGTGTATAACAAGGGTTTTTGCCTGCGGTTTACCGAGCGAAATAAAGCTTGATGCGCAAGATACATAATCATACATCAGTTTAATATCCCGCCAATATGGCTGGTAGTAATTGAAGTGCGGGGGATAAGCACGCTTGCCTCGTCCGTGCAGTGAGTAGAAAATGCCGTGAACACTTCGGTGATTTATTCCGTGGACGGCAAGATAATCAAACATATATTTTTGATTTCTGAATGTCATATCCTGCGTTGCCACACCGTACATTTCGCATAAGATATGTTTCTTTCCCATTTGATGTGCCGCAGAAACGCATTGGGCTGGGGTGGTGTTGAGCATATCGCGGAAAGAGTAATTTTCTCCCACATCGGGTTTTATGGGATTATCGCGCCAGTTCATCTGACCGCACAGTACGTCGATGCCGGGGATGTCGAAAAATCTGTAAAATGGCATAGTAGCACAAGAACGCGCTATCTGCCGTTCAAGTCTGTCCTCGTGCATAAGATGCCCGCTTGCCATAAGTCCGTGACGTTCGCACCATTCGCTAAGCATACGGAAATATGCATTTTCAAGCATATCCTGCAAAAGCTTGCGGTAATGATATCTTACAGTTTTGAAATTTTCAACATCAAGGAACAACTTGTGAATGTTTTCTGTAATATCATATCCCCAACGCTTGAAGAAAGCCTTGTCAAAGCCTTTCGGATACGGAAGATAGGATTCCGAATAGCTTGGTTCGTCCACCCAAATGGAAATTATGGTCTTGCCGTATTCATCGCTGAATTCCTTCCACATATTTTCATAGCATTGATAGAGGTAAAAGTCAACAGAGCTTGTGTTGAACATATCAAGAAAAGTTTTAGAATTATATTCTGTAAATACAAACCCGTCTTTTTGAAGAATAAGGATCTCGTCATTCGGAATATCATCATTTTCGGAATATACTTTGAGATAGTTGAGGGAATATTCCTCGGGAAGATCAAGCACATGCTCGGGCATATATCCCGCCTGCAGAAAGACCTTCATGCCAAGCTCTTTTGCGGTATTTATTATGGTTTTTAAGTGGGATTTAAACTCGGGACCCGGATAGTCGCTTTGCAGACCTATGTATGTCCTTGCAATAAAGGAATAAACGCCTTTTTCTTTCATTTCGCAAAGCTGATGTTTTATTTCCTCACTGTCGAGGTTGCCGTTCAGCATCCAGAAATCGGTTCCTGCAAATATGCCGTCGGGAGATGCGAATTTTTCAAACGAATTCATTTTTTGTTCCTCCGGTTATAAACAATAATTAAACAGAGCATATGTGTTCTTACGGGTTATAAATTCCAATTTTCTGTAACGATAACTTTTTTGTCTGTTTTAACTTCAACCGAAAGCTTTCCCGTTACGTTAACATCAAGCACGATTTTCCCGTTTTCATTTTTCCATAAAACTTCAACCTTCCCGCAGGCATTTTCGTAATGGCCTTTGGCAAAGGAAAGTCCTTCAACAAAATCGGGGGTTATAACTATCTTGTCAGGGTCGTCCATATTGGGATTTACTTTTATTCCAAGCACATCCGAAACAAACCACATGGAGGGTTCTCCCATAAAATGATGATTGTGCGAGCCGGTTCTTCCGCCCGGATAAACAAATCTTTCCCACACGGTCGTTTCTCCGCGATATATCATATTGGCATATGACGGATGGGTGGGTTTGGTTATCATTTTGTGGGCAAGGCTGCCGTAGCCGTATTCCGAAAGAACATGGAATATTGCACGCAGTCCCAGGAATCCGCAATCGAAGCTGTCACCGTTTTCGTGTATGAGAGAAACAAGCTTTTCGACAGCCGATTTCTTTTCCGATTCTTCAAATATATCAAAGAAAAGACCTATTGCCTGAGATGTCTGACATTCTCTGTAAAGCGGTTTTACGTATTTTTCGGTATTGCCTTTTCCCACTGTGCCGTTTTTTATATACTCTTTTCTTAAGGCAAAAATAAGCTCTTTCCTTGTGTTTCTGTAAAACTCTGCATCTGTAATATTACCCGTGGCATCCATCATGATTTCACCCATGCGGCACATTTCCGCCATCATGGCAGAACAACAAAAACCCAAAGGCGATGCATATGATGCCGCACCCGAATCAACGGGCAGCCAGTCGCCCATACCGCGGTCGACAATTCCTCTTTCATCTCTGAAAGACAAATGATATAAAAGGTTCTTTTTCATGGCATCGGAGTTGTCAAGAATGATTTTTTTATTGCCGCAGTATTTATAACAGTAATAGGGTAGGGAAAACAGTACGCTGTCCCATATAACGCTATCGGAAATGCCGCCTTCGCTTGGGATGATATATGGTATGCTGCCATTCGGATTCTGCATATCGCAAATTGCGCTCATCCATGCCGAAAAGACCTTTTCGGCGGAAAATCCCAAAAGAAAATGGTCTGCCGATACCGAAGCATCGCCCGTCCAGCCGTTTTTCTCTCTGGCAGGGCAGTCGGTGAGTATATTGTGCAGGTTCGATTCATCGCTCCGCACGCAGGCGCGGTATATCTCGTTTGAAATATCTTCCGAGCATTCAAAATGCGAGCGATGTGCAACATCGTTTCTTATAACGGCAAATTCAATGTCAACATTCTCACTACTTGCACCGTGAAGATAACAGTATCTTGCACCATGATAGGTGAACGGAGGTGAATATATTTCTTCATCTGAACCGCGGCAAACGTAAATGTCCTGCTGACAGCAGCCGTCGGGATAAATGTCAACGTTTATATAATCGGGAAATCCCTCAAAAAGAAGCTCGGCAAACTGCATATGTATTGTCTGTCCTGCAACTGTGTTTTTGAATTTGACAATGGGGATCCCCGCAGTGTTTTCACCGAAATCGTAAATGGTACCGCCACTTTTGGGAGCGGGTGTCATAAGACCGCACTCTTTGTGAAGTTTTCCGTCAAAAGCATCCCTTATTCTGTAATCCCTCAGGGAGCTTTCGGGCAGGATTTTGGGTTTAAGTTTTCTCATAATTCGTACGGGTTCAAAATCGCAAAGCCTTTTTTTACCTGCGGGAGTCTGTGTTTCGTACGGGGCAAGCCATAAGCAAGTATCATTTTCAATTTCGCAGATTTGTCTTGCATCAAAATAAGTTCCCGTTCTGTAGTCGTCATAAAGAAGCGGCGAGCGTGTCCACACAAAATCCTTTGCATGAATGATCATATCTCCCAAGTGCATTTCAAAGGCAAAAGCGGGAGCACCCCTTGACGGGAGTTTGTGATGATTCCATATCTCCCCGCTAAAAGGATTTGCAAATCCGTTGCCAAGAAGAATGAAAACTGTGTTTTTGCCGGATCTTAGCATATCAGTCACATCGTATTTTCTGTAAAAAACCGTATTGTCGCAGTTGACCTGAAAAGGCACAAGAAGCCCATCGGTAATGTTGCACCCGTTAAGAAAGATTTCAAAAAATCCGGTGCATCCAACTGTGATCTCGCAAAGATCCGGCATATCCGTAACTTCAAATTCTTTTTTGAACAGCGGTGCGGCAACAGACTTTTCATATGTGCAGTATTCTTTTCCCGCACTCACAAAACCGCAGGGCAGGGGATTGCAATTTGTATTACAGGCGTTTTGAATCATTTTGACCACACTCCTTTAAAGACGGGTATCATTTATATGATTGTATAACATATATACGGAAAAATCAACAGTTATTTAAAAACACATATAAAAGCATTGTTGATCATCCACCAAAAAACAAACGGCTTCGGAATTGTTCCAAAGCCGTTATATGTATTAATGCTGTCTCTGCGGTGTTACTGTTGTGCAATAAGCTCTATGGCATCATGCTTTTCGCCCGTCATCCAGTCCACATCGTCTGTAAGCCAGTCCATGATTTCAAGCTGACGTGTTTCCCATTCTATTTTCGATGCTCTTTCTTCCTCGGTCATTTCGTGATCGTAGGATCTCACAAGCTCGCAGTAACCGAAAATGTATCCGTTTGCGTTCCAAATGGTGAAATTTGTTTCGGGACCGTCGCTTACTGTATCCCCGCGCTGTTCCACAAGAACATCGTGGCGTCTTTTGTATTCATCAGCACAACCGTCTTTGAGTTTTGTGGAGAAAACGCGGTGACGGATAAGGGACTTATCTTCACGTACAACGCCTATATCGTGATACATAAGAGGAAGCGTGCCGGGAGCGGCAAACATATCCATATAAGGAGAAAGCGCTGACTCAAGCATATCCTTTTCGGCAGGACTTACAGTAATACCGCTGTCGGGATATTCTCCGTAACAAAAAAGAAAATCTTCAATTCCCCATACGGAGAAGTTGCGTACGCCTTTTTCGTCAAGCATGCTTTTTATATCTGCCCAAATGCTTTTAATTGCGGATATTCCGCAACTTTTCTTGTTGGGCTTTAATTTTAAAACAAAAGGTGATCTTTTCATGTTAAGTATTCCTTTCTGAAAGTATATATCTTTAATTTAAGTATAACAGTTTTTTGCGTGTGTGTCAATATCGGGAAAACCGTATTTTGCCGTCAGTCGGCAAAATGGGATTTAAGCAGCTCCTCAAGGGTGCCGTCATATTCTGCCTCCGCAAGAAATTCTTTGCCGAACTGGTTTCCCCAACTGTAAAGAATTACGGTTTTTCCGTTGTGATCGCAAAAATCCACATCGCTGCAGTTGCAATCGACAGCGTTTTCTATGTAATCAAGCTGTTGCGGTGTGAATTTTTCGGGATCCTGCACCGTTTTATCGTTGTCATCAAATATCATAAAGGGGTTTTTGATTCCAAGCTCAAATTCGCAAAGATCTTTGCTGCGGACAATGTAGGTTATCCATCTGTGGCAAGGCGCCGATTCCAGATAAACCATATAGTAATATCCGTCATAATATCTGATACTCGGGCACGCGGTGTACCTGTCCTGTGCGTATATATGCTTTTCCATCGGCAGCATTTCCCAGTTGATAAGATCGGATGACTTTGCAAACACGATCGTAAAGGGTTTTCCCACAATGGGGTTTTCTCCTCCTATCTCAATCGCCATAATGTATCCGTCAGGACCCTTGCATACGGATGTATTGAAAAGCATAATATCTTCGGGAAATTCAAGTATCTTCCTGCTTTCCCACGTAACAAGGTCTTTTGATATGAAGACGTCGAGTATATTTCCTCCTCCGGGGCCTCTTGTGCCGTGCACATACATGGTGCCGTTTTCGGCATAACAACAGCCAAAGGAATGATCAGGTGCAAATTCTGGTGTTGCCGCACCGGTTTCCATGTTCACAAAGCGGTATGCGCCTTCTTTTCTTTCCACACCGCCCTTGTTGCCCCACTGAGCGTTTCTTACCCATTCAAAACGGTAAAGGCTTCCTTCCCACACAACAGGTGTTGTTTCTACCACATTTATGGCAAGAGTGCCTTTTTTTACTATTCCCTTTTTCCTTGGGAAGCGAGCGGTCATAAGATCGTTATTGTAATCTTTAAGCATTGTTCTTTCCTCCTGTGGGTACATATTTGATGTTTCAAGATAACAGTTTTTTGTGCGTAAATGTTTGGGATACAAACGGTGATTATTTTTATTATTCCGCCAAAACTATTATTTATAAAAACTGTAAAAAGGGTTGAAAAAGTATGGATTTTGAGTTATTATTGTAACGAATAATATGATACGGATATGCCGACCTTAAGGCATGCGGCATTACGGGGGAAAACTATGAAAAACAAAATCCTTAATATCACAAACGGAGATTATTTCAACGAATATTTTGTTTCGGAATTCGGCGGAACAGCTGTGCCGTTTCGCGAGTGTATGATGGATGGAGATTCTGTGGCGGAAATATTTTCCGATGAATTTGTAGCTATCCGTTCACAGGAACTTAATGTCGGCATTGAAGAATACAGAAAAAACATGGCCGTGTATGATGCTGTTGATAAAGACCGCTGTGATGAATTGCAATTATGGTTCGGCAAGGATACATTTTGTCAGATGAATTTGCTTACGCTCCTTGCGTGGCTGGAACAGATAAAATACTGCGGCAGAGTAATTGTTAACTATATAGATGATGAAACCTTTGATATTATAGAATCGGATATCAATGCGGAGCTTGGCATATACGGAAAAATGTATGAGGATATTCTGATAAATAAGCAACGTCCGGACGGAACGGGAGTCCTTGTTCCGCGGGCAATAGATTTGTATTTCGATTACCATTCGGAGAACGGAATGCTCGCAAAGACCGTGCGTGATAATTCCCGTAAGGGTCACACGGAGCTTATTTGTCTGTTACTTGAGATTTCGTCGGAATACGGACTCTCGGACATTCAGGCGGAAAGGCTTATAGAAAAGTATGTGATCGAAGGATGATTCGGCTAAGAGCCCAAAGCCTGCAATATGGCACATAGATACGTTGCCGTCAAAGCTTTCAGAACATTTCCCGCATTTTTAATGCGGGATTTTTGTGTTGCACAGCGAGTAACGCTCCTCGCCGACAAGACTTACGGGAATATTGAACTCTTTTAATTGCTCCATAAAGGCGTTAACATATCGGGCACCGCAGCCGCTTTGCATAAAGTTTACGGAAAAATCTTCTCCAACGGTCATAACCTCGATCAAAAGCATATTCTGTGTGGATTTTTCTCCGATATAAGCATGCAGATCTTCTATGTATCGGTCAAGACCGCACCAATTCATCTTTCCCACGTAACTGATACCAAAGGTCTTTCCGCCAATACTTTTTTCGATGTATTGCCGCATGGCAAGCTGTTTTTCGGCAAGACTCAAATGTTTTTCTTTTGGGAAAACAGATACCAGACGGTTGATCGAATCCCAATCCCTTTCGGGTTCACTTTCCATTATGATCTGTCCGCGCACAATGGTGTTTTGCAGTTCCACACTGCGGTCTTTTATTAGTGGAGGAAGCTCGACCGGAATATAGTTCACAAGGCTGTGTCTGTTGAATGGAGCGTTTATGGATGCGCGGTATTGGTGTTGCACGTGTGCAACGACCGAGCTGTCTATTTCTTTATCAAGCTCACATATGGCACGGAACAGCATTGTCGATAAAAACGAAACGGGACTTCCGTCAGACGGGTTTGCCACACTCATCATGGAAATTTGCGGAATCCGCAAATGATATGCATAAAGACCTTCCTTATCAAACGCATCGGGATCAAGTGAATAGACTTTCATTGGGGATTTTTTCTGCGTTTCGGAAACGTTTATTAAAACAGGCTCTTCAGGGAAAGGATAGGCATATTCTTCTTCCGAAACGGAGTCATCGGGCATTAAGATCCGGCTGCAATTCAAGCCATCCGTTCCGTATTTTTCCGAAATATAGAGGTATAGCACGGTCAGCATTAATGGGCATATGCCCATGCCGTCAGCTATATAGTGACTTACATGCAAAAATATTCTTCGGTCTTCGCAACCGAAAGCCAGCAAATGTCCGTTGCTTTCCTTGGTACCCAGCACAGCACAACGGCTATCCTCAAATACGGGAACGGGCGATTCGTTAAACTGAAGTTGTATGGTATCACCATTTTTTTGCGGGGAAACACAAAAATAAGGATAGCGCTTCATTGCCGAATTTACTGCTTTGAGAAGAAGATCGTGCTCAACGTTATCCCGCATGGAGATAACGAGCTTGAAACTGCTTAAAAAGTCCTCATGCGCTCCGTATAAAAGAGGGTTGGGTCTGAAATTCATAACGCGGTATCTCCTGATTCACGAATAATTTGTGTTCTTCATTTTCTCCTTGAAATGCAGAAGAAGGATATTTTGACTTATCCTTGATGCGTTTTCAAGGAGAGTTTTATTATTTATCAGTTTATCATAAATTTATAAATATGTAAAGTAATATTTTTCAGTTGTCCTGATATTTTCTAAACTCCGCGAAACACGGTGTTGTTGTGGCGGGAGGAGAAATATATTACAAAATAAAAAATTAAAAATATTTTATAAATTCCCTGAAGAAAATACAAAAAGAGTCTTGACAATATGACAGGTCTATGGTAATATTAGTACATATACTAAACGCGTAAAAGAGGTTCAAAATGATAAACAGCATCATAAAACGCCACGACAGGCTCAATCCGTTTAACGAAACGCAGATAGTGATCATACGCTCGGCAACAAAGCTCTTTTTTGAACACGGATATACAAAAACCACCTTTCGAATGATCGAAAGCGATTCGGGTGTAAAAGTCGGAAATATAACCTATTATTTCCATTCCAAAGACGAGCTTCTGAAAATACTTGTAGAAGAGCTTATGGATTTTCATGCCACGGCTATTGAAGATATCCACGGTGCTTCAAACGATCCGTTGCTTGCCTATGCCACAGAGATCGCAGCACAGATAGCCATCTGCGAGATCGACATCAATGCATGGGATCTTTATTATTCCTCATATAGCATTGCTTCGGTGTATGAATATATAAAGAAGTGGGGCGCAGAAAAAAATTATGCAATATTCAAGCACATTCTTCCCGAATGGAGCGAACATGATTTTCGTGACATAGAGGTGGTTGCCGCAGGAATCGAGCTTGCCGCAATAAAAACCGCCTGCGACAGAACCTTCACCATCGACAGAAAAGTCGAGGTGGTACTCGATTCTTTGTTTAAGCTTTATGAAGTAAAAAAAGAGGAACGAATCCGGGTTATAAAAGAGATACTTTCCTCCGACTATAAGGCTCTGGCACAGGAAATGTTCGGTAAATTTGTAAAACGTCTTGAATAACCGAAAAAACAATTAAGCATTTACTGAATATATTATACAATTTTCAGAAAGGAACCGACAAATATGAAAAAACGAATTTTTAGCGCATTGCTTGCCATCATCATGGTCTTGTCTGTAACAGGTTTTAATGCAAATGTGGCAGCCTTTGATCTTCCAGAAGGCGACGAGCATATGCCTACCGCTCTTATCATTGGTGAAAATGTAGCCGATATATCCGAAAACTCTTCGGGTTACAACTTCTCCTGGACGGCAGAACAAAACGGCACTCTGACATTGGAGATCGTATCTCCCGACTCATGGACATATGTCGTAGACAATCTCACAACCTCCACCTACGGCGATCAGCAGTGGAGCGACAGTGATCCCGTTGTCAATCCATACAGCATCGTGGTTGAAGAAGGCGACGAGCTTCGCATAATGGTGAACACCTATGATCCTTACGATATGTTCACCACTCCGGCTGAAACCATCACACTCGCGGCTACGTTTGAAGCTGACGATATACAGGGTGAAGGCGGTGGAGCAGACGATCCCGTTGACACAGACGAGCTCACACAGAATGAAGATGGTTACTATGAGATCGGAACAGTGAGCGACTTCGAGGCATTTGCCACACTTGTCAATGGAGGAGAAGGCGATATTGACGCTGTTATGACAGCCGACATTGATATATCATCCACAAATGTGATGATCGGTGAATTTTCAGATTTCCCCTATATGGGCAATTTTGACGGTGCAAACCACACTCTTACAATGGATTACGTTATTTACGATGAATATGTTGCTCCTTTCCGCTTTGTTGAAAGTGCAACTATCGAAAATCTGACCGTAACAGGCGAAATCTACACATTATCAAAATTTGCGGCAGGTCTTGTGGGTGAGTCAAAAGGCGATACTGTTATCAATAACTGTATAAGCGATGTTGTTATCAACTCTCAAGTATACGGTGATGGCACCCACGGAGGTCTTGTGGGCGTTAACCGCGAATCCCTTACCATGACAAACTGCGCCTTTGTGGGTGCAATGCTCGGAGAAGACACTGACTCCACAGGAGGTCTTGTGGGTTGGACAGACAGTGATATGTCGATGACAAACTGCTATGTTGCGGCAAGTTTTGAAACAAGCGAGTATAACAGCAACACATTTGTGAGAAATTATTCCCCGATAGTCACTTTGACAAACTGCTACTACATCAACGGGTGTGGCGACACACGCGATGCTATCTATATAAGCAGTCAGGCTGTAAGCTCCGGAAAACTTGCATATAAGCTCAACGGAAATTCATCCGATAATGCCGTTTTCAGACAGACTATCGGCGAAGATGAATATCCAAATTTTACAGGCGATATCGTTTATTACAACGCTGAAGATGACATATATACCAACACACCGCCCGCTTCTTACACCATCACGGTCGATGAAGATACCCTGAACGGCACTGTTTCCGCTAAAGGGCAGGCGTTTGCGGGTGAAACAGTCACTGTAACCGTTACTGCCGATCAGGATTATATGCTCAGCACGCTTATCGTAAAGAATGGCGATATTTATGTTCCGACAGACGGCAATACTTTTGTAATGCCTGCGGGGAATGTCACTGTATCCGCCATCTTCAAGCTCCGCACCGAGCTTATTATAGGTGAAAATGAGAATACCTCAACCACCATACGTATGCCTTTTGAGAGCGGTTTTTGTTACAGCGTCTGCCAATATTTGGTACCGGCAGAAAAGCTTGAACTCATCAGAGATAAAATAATAACCGATATTTCATATTTTTATGACGCAGTTGGTGATTTAGCCTTAGACCAGCACGTTACTGTATATGTTGAAGAAGGCGGCTCCTTCACAAACACAGGCAATTACCTTCCCATAGACAATGCGACAAAAATATATGAGGGAACATTCGATATTTCAGCCGAAACCATGGACATCGAGGAATTGCAGCTGACTCTGAATACTCCCTTTGGATATAGCGGAGGCGATCTGCTCTTTACTGTATTCAAGCAATCAAGCGATTACTATGATTCGATAGCGTTTGTTAGTATCCCGAGTGACACTGCATCACTTTACAGCCTCAGCGATGATGTTGATTTCAAAAATGAAGGTTTTGAGTTTGCTGATGTGCGCAGTAATAATGTGATGCCGAAAATGAAATTCGATATTGTATCTTCCGATACATACAGTATCACAATATCCGACAACATCGAAAACGGAACTGTGACTTTAAGCTCCGATTCCGCTTTTGCAGGTGCCAAGGTCTCCCTTGTTGTGACTCCCGATGAAGGTTATATTATTGACACTGTAACCTATAACGACGGAAGTGACCACGTCATCACTCCCGAAAACGGAGCGTATTCCTTCTCTATGCCTGCATCTGATGTAACGGTTTCCGCAACCTTCAGGATCAGGGAAAGCTACTCTATCACAGTTGATGACGCTATCAGCTTCGGCACAGTGTCGGCTCCCGAATCGGCGTTTGAAGAAACTACAGTAACACTTACAGTTACTCCCGACTCCTATTGTATTCTTGAAACTCTCACCGTAATGCAGGGAGAAAACGTCATTGATGTATCTAAAGACTACACATTCTCAATGCCTTCGGGGGATGTAACGGTTACTGCAACCTTCAATTATCCGGAGATCCGGGTGGGCGGCACACGGATAGATCCCACCAACGCTTCCGATGTATTCGGTGACGGCAAGGTCAGCTACGATGTTGAAACCCGGACCCTTACCCTTAATAATTACACATACATCGGTGAAGGTGTCGATATCATCGAATATGGCTACGACAACACATCCGCCGTTATTTACAGCAAAAACCCCATTAACCTGTTCCTTATCGGTGAAAACAGCCTCACCCACCAGATGCAGGATTGCAATGTATCCATGGTTATCTATTCCGAGAAGGGCCTCACTTTCTCGGGCAACGGAAGTCTTGATGCAACTGCCTGCGATGCCGGCATCAATAGCTATTGCATATATTCGGAAAAAGGAGATATAACTTTCAATAGCGGCACAATAACTGCACTTGCAGGTGAAGCTCCCACAAGTTACGGTGTTTACTCTGTCTATGATATAAATTTTAACGGCGGAATAGTAACAGCATACGGTTCTCATAATGCCCTTATGGCATCCCACATACACTTAACGGATGTGGAGCTTCTCGAACCCGTAAACGGTTACATCTATAATCGCTGGGTAGTTGACGAGAATGGCGAATATTCTGAATATGCAAAGATCGGGCCTGCTGAAAAATATACCATTTCTGTATCCGACGACGGTAACGGCACAGTATCAACAAATAATGTGACAAGTGCTATTGCAGGCAAAAAAATCCATCTTGATATTCAGGCAGAAGACGGCTACGG
>JAFYUY010000107.1 GCA_017549405.1 Clostridia bacterium
ATAAAGTTACTCCTTTATTCAGATAGAACGGGATAGACGGATGACCGGAAAGCTCTCTGTCATCTTTTATAACAACATTTTTATCGGCAATAACGCAATTCAGATGAACATTTTTGCCAACATAGGTATCCTGCATCAGTATGCAATTTTTCACAACAGAATTGCGGCTCACCTTTGTTCCGCGGAATATGATACAATTTTCAACAGTACCCTCGATCTCGCATCCGTCAGCAATAAGTGAATTCTTAACATTTGCACCCTCCGTATATTTTGTGGGAGGAGAGTTTCTTACTTTTGTATAGATAGCTCTGTCGGGAATTGCAAAGAGAGCATTGCGAACATTTCTGTCAAGCAGCTGCATATTGCAGTGGAAATATTCTTCCATAGAGCCGACGGTTGCATAGAAGCCGTCAAATTCGTAGATCCTGAAATCCATTTCGCCAACGCGCTTGGCAATAATATCAGTCGAAAAACTCTTAAGATCGCGCGCCATGGCATCCACAAGAAGATTGTAAAGAAGGGATGTCTTCATAACCATTACGTTAAGGCAAACATCAAATTCACCTGAAATTCTCTTTGCCTGTGAATAAGCGCGGGTTATTCTTCCGTTATCGGATTCAAAGAATGTTCTTGTTGCAGCCTTTTCTTCCGAAAGGTATTCCTTCTTGGTAACAAACGTGATATCTGCGCCTGTTTGCTCGTGCTTTTCCAGAACATCCTTCACATCGAGGTTGCATATGGCATCGCAATCCGATATCACAACATAATCTTCTGTGCAATGCTCAATAAAGCTCATAACCCCCATAAGCGCCTGCAGTCTTGTGACATAAAGCTTGGAAGCCTCGGCACTGTCATACGCGGTTATAAAAGGAGGAAGGACCTTTATACCACCGCTGCGTCGAGCAAGATCCCAGTCCTTACCGTTTCCGAGGTGGTCAAGAAGCGACTGATAGTTATTGTGCACCACAACACCGACTTTGCTGATACCCGCATTTACCATATTGGAAAGAGCGAAGTCTATAAGGCGGTAACGGCAACCGAAAGGTACCGATGCCATCGTTCTGCGGCGTGTGAGCTCGGGAATGCTTTTGTCGTGTATGTTTGAGAAAACAATTCCGAATGCGGACATTATTTGTTTCCTCCTTTCAGATTTTCTTCGTAATATGCATCGTTTACCATCACATTATCTTCAATAACCGTTCCTGCGGCAATATCAAGACCTTCACCGATAACAGTTATTCCCTTTGCCTCTCCCTTTGGTTTTCCGACCGATGCGCCCGCACCGATAACGACCTCGGAGTCTATCATGGTATAGTCAAGTGTTGCACCCTCTTTGACCACAACTCCGTTCATAACAACAGAATCGCGTATGAAAGCATCCTTTTCGACAATAACACCGCCGAAAAGAACGGAATTTTCAACCGTTCCGTAAATCTCGCAGCCTTCGGTTATAAGGGAATTCACTATCTTCGCATCGCTTCCTATATACTGCGGAGGCTCTGCGTTCGTGCGGGAGAACACGCGACGTTTTTTGTTGGAAAGCGAAAGCTTGCTGTTTTCGCCTAAAAGATCCATATTTGCTTCCCAAAGGCTGTCGATCGTTCCAACGTCTTTCCAATAGCCCGAGAAGGGATAAGCATACATCTTTTCGCCTGCCGCAAGCATTGCGGGAATAATATTTTTACCAAAGTCATTGGATGACTGAGCATCGTTTTCATCGGCTTCAAGATATTTTTCAAGCTTGTCGCGGTTAAAAATATAAATACCCATGGATGCAAGAGTGCTGTCGGGATTCTTGGGTTTTTCCGAAAACTTGAATATCTTGTTGTTCTCATCTGCGCTCATGATACCAAAGCGGCTTGCTTCTTCAATGGGAACATCAATCACGGCAATGGTGCAGTCAGCACCGTTCTGTTTGTGGAACGCAAGCATTGCATCATACTGCATCTGATATATATGATCTCCGGAAAGGATAAGAACATATTCGGGATCGTAGCGGTTAATGAAATTAAGGTTCTGATATATGGCATTTGCAGTTCCCTTATACCAGTCTGCCTTCTTTTTGCCCTGATAAGGCGGAAGTATTTTCACACCTCCGTATGTGCGGTCAAGGTCCCAGGGCTGTCCGTTTCCGATATATTCGTTAAGAACCAGCGGTTGATACTGAGTAAGAACACCCACTGTATCTATGCCCGAATTGACACAGTTTGAGATAGTAAAATCGATGATCCTGTACTTGCCGCCAAAGCTTACCGCAGGCTTTGCAGTCTTTTCGGTAAGGGCATACAGTCTGCTTCCCTGCCCTCCGGCAAGAAGCATTGCTACGCATTCTTTTTTCTTAAACACTTGAATTTGCCCCCTAATCATGTTTTGTGTTGTATCTTTGGTTATTTTGTTTTTCTTTTATTGCCCGTATCCGTTTTTTCGCTTTTGGTCTTGACGTTTTTCGGTTCTTTTGATTTTGCGGCACATGTTTTTTTAGCCGCCTTCTCAGCTTTCGCCTTTTCTGCCGCTTTTTCCTTTTGTGCCTTAGCAAGTTCTTTTTCGCGTTCAGCCTTTCTTGCAAGCGCCGTCTTGTATTTAGCCGCAGCCTGCTTTTCGGTATCCGCCTTTGTAAGCTCAAACACAGTGATCGCAAGCGGAGGAAGAGTTATCTTTATCAGGTCGTTTCCGTATTCACTCTTATACGAATCAAGCTCGCAGCTGTTCAGTGCTCCGCTGCCACCGTATGCCACGCTGTCGCTTGTAAACACCTCGCGGTATTTTCCGCTGAAGGGAACGTCAATTATAAAGTCGGAGCGCATCTGATAGTTGAAATTAAGGACCGCAATAAGCGCTTTCTGCTCTCCCGTTTCGGGGTCTGTACGCATAAATGACGAAACTGAATTTGCCCTGTCGTCGGGGCGGAGCCATCGGAATCCGTCGGGATGATGGTCACTGCGCCACAACTGAGAGTGGGAAAGATAAAAGGCATTAAGATCACGCACAAAGAGCTGATGCTTTTTGTGCATTTCATAGTCAAGCAGGAACCATTCCACGCTTGATGCAAAATCCCACTCACGGAACTGTCCGATTTCCGTCCCCATAAATGTGAGCTTTTTGCCGGGATGGAACATCATATATGAAAGGAACAGACGGGATCCCGCAAATTTTCGCCAGTAATCACCCGGCATCTTATCGAGGAAAGAACGCTTTCCGTGCACAACTTCATCGTGGGAAACGGGTAATACATATCTTTCGGAATATGCATACATCATGGTAAAATTGGTTTTATTATGGAACTGCGGGCGGTAGTCATATTCCGTTTCCGCATAACTCAACGTATCGTTCATCCAACCCATGTTCCACTTGTAGTTAAAACCGAGTCCGTCATCCTGCACGGGTTTGGTAACACTTGCGAAAGCGGTCGATTCCTCTGCCATCATAAGAACATCGGGGTACCTGCCCGAAACATGAGAATTCAGCTTTTTGAAGAAAGCTATCGCCTCAAGGGATTCATTTCCGCCGTATATGTTGGGATTCCATTCACCGGGCTTTTTGTCGTAATCGAGATACAGCATGGAAGCCACAGCATCAACTCTCAAGCCGTCGGCATGATATTCACTTATCCAGAAGTCAGCATTGGAAATAAGGAAACATTCAACCTCGTTGCGTGCCACATCAAACTTTCTGGTGCCCCATGACGCATGCTCCATGCGGTCTTTACCCTGGAATTCATAAAGGGGACAACCGTCAAATTCGCAAAGACCGTGTTCATCTTTCGGAAAATGTGCCGGCACCCAGTCAAGAATAACGCCTATTCCCGCACAATGAAGATCATTCACCAGCCTTTTGAAATCCGAAGGACGTCCAAAACGCGAGGTGGGCGCATAATACCCCGTGAGCTGATATCCCCATGAACCGTCAAACGGGTGCTCCATAACAGGCATAAACTCCACATGGGTATATCCCATATCGCAAAGATACTCACA
>JAFYUY010000108.1 GCA_017549405.1 Clostridia bacterium
GTACACCGAATTGATTTCGTACCAATACTGCTAATGTATAACGGTTCATAGTTCCACCTCCAGTTTTGTAATGATATCATCCATACTGCCGCCGGGCGGAAGCATAGGAAGAACGAATTCATCTTTATCGATTTTGCAATCGATGATATACGGGCCGACCGTTTTGAAAGCACGACCAAGCGCTTCGTCTAATTCTTCGGGTGTGGTAACGGCTTCACCGTCTGCACCGAAGGATCTCGCAAAGGCAGCAAAATCGGTTTTGCGTTCCAGCACCGAATTGGAATAGTGTTTTTCATAAAACAATGTTTGCCATTGACGAACCATACCGAGAACACCGTTATTCATAATGATGACCACAACGGGAACGTTGTATCTTACAGCGGTCGCAAGCTCGTTAAGATTCATACCGAAGCTGCCGTCACCTGTAACAAGAACGCTTCGTTCTTTCGTGCCGTATGCCGCACCAATAGCTGCGCCGAAACCGTAACCCATCGTTCCAAGACCACCGCTGGATGCAAACCGTCTTGCTGTTTTGAAATTGAGGCTCTGCGCTGACCACATCTGATGCTGTCCAACGTCAGTACAAACAGCCGTGTTATCACCTAAATACTTGTTGAGTGTAAGGATTGCTCTGCGAGGAGTGAGTCCTTCACGGTTGTCAAGATAGTTTTCTTCTTCCTCACGGAAGGCATTAACCTTTGCCATCCATTCGGGATTGGTTACTTCATCCACGAGAGGAAGAAGTTTTTGTAACGTAAGTTTTACATCACCACGAAGACCGCAAACGGAATTGACAGTTTTATTCAGTTCGGAACCGTCCACGTCAACGTGAACGATTTTTGCACCCGTTGCAAATTTCGTGCGGTTTCCTGTAACTCGATCATTAAAGCGAACACCGAGAGAAAGGATGACGTCAGCATTATGCATTGACATAGAGGATGCAAAGTGACCGTGCATTCCCTGCATACCGAGGAATCTCGGATGGTCGGTAGGAATAGCGGAAAGTCCCATCAAAGAGCACCCAATCGGTGCATCAATCTTTTTGGCAAGCGCGAGAACCTCACCTTGTGCATCTGCTGTAATGACCCCTCCGCCGAAATAGATGAAGGGACGCTTTGCGGAGTTGATGATCTTTGCCGCTTCTTCGATGCGAACGTCCTTTGCGGCGAAGGGTTCGTCTTTCTCCACGGGAGCCTGTTCTTCATATTCGCATTGCGCAATCTGAACATCCTTGGGTACGTCAATAAGAACAGGTCCGGGTCTGCCTGATTTTGCAAGCTTGAATGCCTCACGGATGGTATCCGCCAAATCTTCTACGCGGCTTACAAAGTAATTATGTTTGGTAATCGGCAAGGTCACGCCCGTAATATCAATTTCTTGGAAACTATCCGTACCGATCTGTGTTGTCGGCACGTTACCGCAAATAGCGACCATAGGGATAGAATCAAGGTAGGCAGTAGCAATACCGGTTACAAGGTTGGTAGCACCGGGACCGGAGGTGGAAATCACAACACCAACTTTGCCTGTTGTTCGGGCATAGCCATCGGCTGCGTGTGCCGCACCTTGTTCGTGTGCCGTTAAAACGTGATTTATTTCATTTTGATATTTATAAAGGCTGTCATATACATTGAGAATCTGTCCACCGGGATATCCGAAAACAGTTTCACAGCCTTGTTCAATCAGGGTTTTTACTACGATATCTGAACCTGAAAGAAGCATTTTGTTCACCCCTTTTCTGCCACAACTTCCACCTCGACCAAAGCGCCTTTGGGAAGATCCTTTACCGCCACACAGCTTCGTGCGGGTTTCTCGGTGAAATACTGTGCGTATACCTCGTTGAATGCACCAAAATCTGACATGTTTGACAAGAAGCATACAGTTTTAACGGCACTCTTCATCGAGCCGCCTGCGGCAGATAGGACTGCCTCTAAATTCTTGCAAACACGGTGGGTCTGCTCGGTAATGTTTTCACCTTCCAAAATGCCCGTTTCGGGGTTTAGTGGGATTTGTCCGGAGGTAAAAATGAGATTACCCACAACTACTGCCTGTGAGTAAGGTCCGATTGCCGCCGGAGCCTTGTTGGTCTGAACTTTGCTGCTCATAACTTTAACTCCTTTCAAAATTACACTAACTTGAATCCTTCATCACGCAAGGTTTTCGTGATCAGGTTAACGTGTTCAAAATCTCTTGTTTCCATTTCAATACGGAGGAAACAACCGTTTACGCTTTCGGTGTTACCTTTTTCGTAGTGAACACCGGTTACGTTACCGCCGCAGTCGGCGATGATACGGGAGATCTCTTTGAGCTGTCCGGGCTTGTCGATCAACTCAATCAAGAGGCTGGAAGAACGACCGGAATTAAGAAGACCTCT
The DNA here is from genome assembly GCA_017549405.1 of Clostridia bacterium. GTDB lineage: Bacteria > Bacillota > Clostridia > Oscillospirales > CAG-382 > UMGS1052. The sequence continues at coordinate 2,372 of JAFYUY010000108.1, forward strand.
GTCTATCACACGGGAAAGACTTGTAACATCAATGTTACCGCCGGATACAACGGCAACCACTCGTTTACCTTTAAGGTCAAACTTATTTGCCATAACAGCGGCTACCGCCGTTGCACCTGCGCCTTCTGCAATCATCTTCTGCTTTTCGATGAGGGCGAGGATAGCACTTGCTACTTCGTCATCGGTAACGAGAGCGATTTCGTCCACGTAATCGCTAACGTAACGGAAAGTGTTTTCACCGGGTTGCTTTACAGCAATACCGTCTGCGATAGTGGAAACGGAAGAAAGACATTCAATTTCTCCGTCCTTTACCGAATTATACATACTCGGTGCGCCTGCGACCTGAACACCGTAAACTTTTACGGAAGGTCTGATTTGCTTGGCAGTATAAGCGATACCGGAAATGAGTCCGCCGCCACCGATGGGAACTACAATAGCATCGATATTATCAAGGTCGTTTAAGATTTCAAGAGCGATAGTGCCTTGACCTGCGATTACGTTTTCATCATCAAAAGGATGAACAAAGGTGTATCCTTCACTGTCACGAAGTTCCAATGCTTTCTTGTATGCATCATCATAGCAACCTTCCACCAAACAAACCTCTGCACCAAAACCTTTTGTCGCTTCAACTTTGGAAATAGGTGCTGTATCGGGTAAGCAAATGAGGGATTTGATTCCGTTTTTGGTTGCGGCAAGAGCAACACCTTGAGCGTGATTACCTGCAGAGCAAGCAACAACGCCCTTTGCTTTTTCTTCCTCAGAGAGCATTGCAATTTTATATGCAGAACCTCTCACCTTAAAGGAACCGGTAATTTGGAGATTTTCGGGTTTAAGGTATAGTTCACAATCGGGAGCAATGCCGTATGCTCTGACAACATTCGTTTCACGAATGATGTTTTTGAGCACCGTCTGTGCATTAAATACTTTGTCAAGAGTTAACATTTTCATTCCGCCTTTCATATTTTAAGTTTATGCGTAGATGTTTGACTTTAAGGCAAAACAAAAACCCGCCTCAAAGCCTTGAAATTGCTTTGAGACGGGTGTTACTTACATATAGCACTCGCGGTACCACTCAAATTGCGGATATAAATATAATCCGCCACCTCTTCGAAGTCAAACAACTTCTATGCACTGACGTAGCATACACGGGAAACGCCTACTGGGTGTTTATGCCTTTGGGGCTTCCGGCTCAGAAGGGATGGGAA
>JAFYUY010000109.1 GCA_017549405.1 Clostridia bacterium
AGAAGAAAAACAAAGAAAACAGAACAAAAAACAAGTATAAGTCCTGAAAACAAGGAAGAAAAACTCATCATTCTGAGTTTTTCTCAAAAAAATCTTTTTGCTACAGACAAACGTCACCTCTCGACGCACCTTTGTGCGCCTTCGGGTTCCGGTTGTCCGTTCTGAAGCTTTTTTACCTATCCCCTCAAAAGGGGCTGTTTAAAAACCGCGTTTTTAAACAGCCCCTTATTTTCAATAATCAACTTTTCAGTACATACGCTTTATATTCTGCACCGTTTTTTCGCAATAACCGCACTCGTGGCAATTCTTTATGCAATGTGAGGTGACATCAAACCAGTCATCCGGGAAAAGGGTATTATCGAGCACACAGCCTTTAAAAAGCGAAGAATAGGAAGGCTCGGTAAGATCCATAATATTTCCCGAAAATCTGCCTCTGGCATACGCTGAAACCACTCTGCGGGGTAAGAATGCATTCTTGTGGCAAGCTTCATTTCGGGAAAATACGGCTCATAATTTTTCACATCCTCGGGTCTTATCCAGCTTGCACCGAGAATTTTTGCAAGCGCCCGATCCTTTTCAATGCCGTAAAGATATTCCCAGCACGGTGCGGGAAAAATATCTTCGCTTTCCCGCATAAATTTATGGTGCGCCACAAGGTTATCGTGATAAGTCTGGAATCCGCAAAAAGCAAGGCAGCCGCTGTTGGCAAGAATGTGAAGCTTTTTACCGTTGTCATCGCACCACGCTTTCAGCTTTCCGATCTCCGAAAGATTTCGGTTAAGTTCTTTTCTTATGTAAAAGCCGTCAAAGAAGGCTCCGAGCTGCTGCATTGTGAGAATACTGTCCACACGCATATTCACCGATGCGGTAACGGTTATTTGCTCTCCGAAATGCTTTTTTATCTTCCCCGCCAGAAACGGAGATGTTGTTGTAACCGAGGAAATATCAAGATTTGTCTTGAGAAAAGAGCAGAGCTCAAGAGTTCTTTCGGCAAATTCCTGAGAATTTGCCCCCTCTCCATAGCAATTCGCATTGAGCAAAAGGGTAAGATCAATACCCAGCCCGCGGATCTTTTTAAGCTCCTCCAGCTGATATTCTCCCACCTCGCGGACGCTTTCCTCATCATCACCGCACAGCGGCATTCTTCCGCCGGGACTGTTTACCCATGAGAAGTACACGCTCGAAATATTCTCTTTGTAGTCGGCACAAAGCTCGTATGTGCTGTCGTACTCATCCGGCAGCTGATAACCTATTGAATATTTCATGATCAGAAAAGTTCTTCGTCCTCGCCTTTTTTAGCCTCTCTGTATCCGTCCTCATCACGTTTTGAACGGTCGATGGCCCACGGCTTGTTCTTTCTGAATTTATTCTTGAATTTTGTTTTAAGTATTCCCTTTTCTTCAAGATGGATATAGCATTCTCTCATACAGCCCCTTGCACCCTCAAGAGCGTGATTGTGACGCATATAAAGGGGAAGACCGAGAAGGTCGTGCTGATTGCCGTATTGGAGACCCTTAAAGCCTATTCCCTTAACGTCAAAGGGATTGTATTCGGGCACACCGCCTCGGTAAGCATTTGCGCAGGCATCGAGATCTATTTTTGCAAATTCGATATCGTGACCAGCAATTCTCATATGATCGGCTTCGGTAGTGGAAATGGCTTTGCCGGTGCACATTCTTGCACATCTCATGCATCTGTCGCAGATCTGACCTTCAAATATCGGATCCGGTTCGCACTCAAAATCGGTGAGAAGCGCAACAAACCGCTGCATCGGTCCAAATTCGGGAGTGAGAAAAACCTTGCTCCAGCCATACTGACCGAGTCCCGCAGCGAACGCTGCCGCTCTCATATCAATAAGAATATCGGGAGCCGGCTTGCCGTCGGCAACGGGTATTGACTTCAGCGCCACACCGTCACGTTCGTTTACGGCATTGTCACGAAAACCGATATTGGGAACGGGTACTGCTTCATATCCTTCGTCTTCGATATAGCAGCAAAGCTCTCTCAAAACGATGGGGCCATACACTTCGTTTATTCCCGCATATCCCATGGCGGTATAGGGCGCAAAATATGTGCCCTCTTCTATACCGCGGAAATATCCTCTGGGTATTCTGAACGCAAGAACGATACAGGTTTTTGCATCGGGGAAAATGTATCTCGGGTCCATTTGCCTGGGGGCGCCTTCAAATCTGTCCATGCTTGAAAAACCGACAAGATCGGCACCTATCTGCTTTGCGTAATTACGGATACTTTCTTTTGTGATCATTTTTATTACTCCTTTAAAATCACAACAATTCTATTGTAATTATACATCTGCAAAATTTGTGTTTCAATTAAACAAGCAACACAAAAGATGTGAAAACTGACACTATTTGCGGTATACCGTCGGATAACATCCGAATCGTTTGAAAAATGCCGACGAGAAATATGAGGAATCGGAAAAGCCAACCCTTTCTGCTATTTCCTTTATGGTCATATCGGTATTATCGATAAGGTGAAGTGCCTTATTGAAACGAACTTTCAAAAGAAGCTGACGGAAGCTCGTGTTATAGTTTTTTTGCAGCAGGCGATTGAGATATGTCGGGTGTATATGAAAGGCTTCAGCCGTATTTTCAAGGCTCAACGGCAGGTTGTGATTTTTATTTATATATCCGTATATTTCTGACGCAAGGGGGTTTCTGCGTGCATTACTCGTATCACTCATCAAAAGGCATATGAGCTGTGCAAAAAGTGCGCTCATCATAATATCATCGCCAAATGACCTTTTTTCCATATAAATTCCGTATATTTTTTCGCAAAGTTCATAACCGCCAAGCGGCAAAGTCCTTTTTATAACACCGGTATTTTCCCCGAAAAACAAAGACAGATCAAAAGCCTCTATTATTTTTTCCCGCGAAAACAGTTCTTCCGTAACGGAGATCACGGGGGCGGAAATCTTGCTGTTTCTGTATGTCACATCAAAATTTATAACGATAATATCGCGCCGTTCTTTTGCCGCCACCCGATAGCGCACACCGGGGGAGATTATAAAAACGTCATTCTTTGCCGTATCATAAACCGCATCTCCCGCCTCAAGTGTGCCTTTGCCGTTTAAAAATACGAGCATTCTGTAATCATATGCCATATGAAAAAGCTCCTGACTCAAATGTCTTGCTTTCCCCACACAGCGTATAAACGGGTGGAAATCCGCAGGTTGTAATATATTTTGCATAATACTTTTCCTCACTTCAAACGATCTTCACAGAACTGCAAGAAAATATTCCGTAATAGTTTCGGGAGATTCTTTCTTTCCGTTATCCAGCCACCACCTTACGGTTTCCGTAAAGGTCGAAGCCACATGATTTACAAGAAAATCCCTCGGGACACTTTTGTTTTTCGGTGATTCAAATAAATGCAGTTGATCCTCCGCAAGCTTTAAAAGATTCTTTTTAAAATACTCTAAAAACAGTCCGTTATTACGGCACGAAAGCAGTTCGAGAATGTTGTTGTCGTTCTTTTGCAAATGAAGAAACAGATGCAGAAACACCGAATCGGGAGCATCGCACTCAAAAATATGAGTGTGCCCGTTTGTTTTCCCCATCGAATCAAATATATGGCAAAACAGCTCTGCGCACAGTTCTTTCAGCAAAAAATCCTTTGTTTCAAAATGGGCATAAAATGTGGCTCTGCCCACATCTGCAAGGTCTGTAATATTGCCCACCGTAATATGTTCAAAATCCTTTTGCGACAAAAGATATATAAATGCGCGGAATATGGCATCCCTCGTCTTTTTTTGCCGTCTGTCCATAAAAGCATTTCCTTCCGTACAGTTTTATGTTTTTGTTCGGTATCATACAGTTTCATATATAAGTATGTTTACAAGTAAACCCGGAGCTTATATAATTATACCGAACAATATGTTTTGTATCTTACACATTGTACCACAAAAATATTTAAAAATCAACGGAGGACCTTATGAAAAGCGAAAAAAATATTCTTACGGCTTTTATTCTGAATCTTGCTTTCTCGGTGTTTGAATTTATCGGCGGAATATATACAGGCAGTATTGCCGTGATATCGGATTCCGTGCACGATATGGGCGATGCGGCAAGCATCGGGATCTCATACTTTTTCGAGAAAAAGAGCAAAAAATCACCCGACGGAAAATACACCTTCGGGTATGGGCGGTATTCGGTTCTTGGCAGTCTTATCACTTTTTTGATTCTTTTTTGCGGCTCTTTAGCTGTTATATTTAACGCTTTTAACAGAATGGTCTTCCCCGCCCCCGTCAAATATAACGGAATGATAGTTTTTGCCGTGATCGGTGTGGCGGTAAACTTCTGTGCAGCATATTTCACGTGTGGCGGAGATTCTCTGAATCAGCGGGCGGTAAATCTTCATATGCTGGAAGATACGCTCGGGTGGGCAGCAGTACTTGCAGGCGCTGTGATAATGAAAATCACGGGCATTTCGGTAATTGACCCTCTGATGTCCGCAGTGATCGCTATATTTATCCTTATACATTCCGTAAAAGGTCTTACAGAAATACTTTTTATATTTCTTGAAAAAACTCCCGACGGGATAAACACAGATGAAATCAAGGAGCGCATCAGGAAAATTGACGGCATAACTGAGGTTGACGATATGCGGATAATGACGACCAACGGCAACGAAATTTATTTTTCCGTACGCATTATCTCAAACAGCTCCCCGGAGATAAAAGAAAAAGTGCGTGCGGCACTTTGCGAATACGGAATATCTTTTTCAACGATAGAAATACAGACAGAAGAAGAATACCGGTCGTTTAAAAAATGCACTCATCCGTGTTGCGCCAAAAAGCTCCCTTTTCACTGCGGGCACGGTCATATGCACTGAGCGCACAAGTTTATGATTTCTATATTTTTTCTTCTGCGGGCATATTCAAGAGTCTTTGCGGCACCGCCAAAAGAATGCTTTACGCAGCACACAAGAATATCCGAATTTTTCACCATATACATATTGCACTTTAATATCTGCATTTTCTTCGGTGTGTTCTGCGGTATATCCGCAACCAGTATGCCGTCGTAATTGCTTTTATAAAAATCCTTATCTCTGTTTATACGGGTGGTAATATACGGTATTACAAGATACAGGCGCACATCGGGATATTTTTCTTTTAATGCTCTTACCGCACCCGCGCAAAGCTTATCGAAAGCTCCGTAATTTCCGACATGAAATTCGTTTATACCGTGTGTGATTATCAGATCTTCAAGCACGGAAAGCAGGCTTTTGTAAATACCCTCCGTGTCGTACAGCTCGGAATGACCCGCAAAACAGCATATCTTTTTCAAATCAACTCACCTCTTAGTAAAGCCTTTTTAAAAAGCAATCAGAAAAATTGCAAAAGCAATCAATTTGATTGTATTATAACTTAATAAACCAATAATGTCAATCTATTAAGTTGTTTTTACAACCGTTTTGATTGTCGATAAAGTTTGTGTTTAAGAATATAATATGTATCAAAGAGGTGAGTTGCGTGAGGAATAAAAACTTTGATGTTTGGTTAGGTATCGGTCTTAATATTCTGCATTACAGAAAAGAACAAGGCATGACACAAATGGAACTTGCAGAAAAAGCCGGTATAAGCAAAAACCATATGCAAAGAATCGAAACCGCCGCTTGTTCCTGCACGCTCGATACCCTTATTGATATCGCCGAAGCATTGAATATTCCGCTGAAGAAGCTGTTTGAATTTAAGGATTGAAGGCAAAAAGACATCGAAATGTAACAATAAATCTGAAATAATCGTAGGGGACGATGAGGGCATCGTCCCCTACAAAAAATCGTTCCTTTAAAACAGAAAAAGATGTTTGAATTCAAGGATCGACGGCAAAAAGACATCAAGATGCAGATTTTGATAATTGAGAACAGAGAATTAAATCATGGAACTGCCTACAAGAAAACCGACAAGATTAAAAGGGTATGATTATTCAACACCCGGTGCATATTTTATTACGATCTGTACAAAAGACCGACGGCTGCTATTATCCGAAATAATCGTAGGGGACGATGCCCACATCGTCCCGCAAAATAATTTGTCGCAAATCGGAATGATATGCGATAATTATATCAACAACATAAATATCAAATACGGAAATGTAACGGTTGATAAATACGTTATTATGCCAAACCACATACATTTGATCATATTCCTTCACGGGACGATGAGGGCATCGTCCCCTACGAAAAATATTGAAACTATACTTCGTTCCTTCAAAACAATGGTTACAAAAGAAATCGGTCATTCCATCTGGCAACGCTCGTATCACGACCACATAATCCGCAACGAGCATGATTATCAAAAGATATGGGAATACATCGACACAAATGTTATCAGGTGGGAAAAAGACTGTTTTTACAAATAAAACAAGCAGACATCAATACGATGTCTGCTTATTGCTTTTATTATGGAAAATTAAAGATTTACTTCCTTGCCGGACTTTGCCGAAGCGTAGATGCTGTCGAGCAGCTTCATGCTTTCAAGAATGTTTTCGATATTGCTCTTGTTTTTAACTCCTGTGGAATAGGATTCAAAGAACGCTCTGCTTTCGCACTCATACATATCGGGGATATCGTAATCGGGCTCGATGGTTTCAAGAGTCGTGCCATCGTAAAGCTTGAATTTGCCGCAATATGTGAGTCTTGCGCCACCCTTATCACCGAGGAAATCTATAAACATTTCATTTTCGCCGATATTCTGTGCCCATGCACCGTTGAAAGAAATGGAAGCTTTATCTGTTCTTACAAAGCCTGTTACAAAATCTTCAACGTCATTGATGCCGTTTTCAACATCGGATGTATCACGTGCCCACATATTCGGAGCATTATAGGCTTTCATGTCCTTTGCCATTTCGGAATAGGTATTGCCTGTTACGTTCTGAATTTTTGCACCGCCAAGGATATAGAGTATAAGGTCAAGGAAATGAATACCCCAGTCGATAAGAACTCCTCCGCCCGACTGCTTGGAATCGGTGAATGAACCGCCAAGACCGGGAATACTTCTGTGGCTGCGGAAAGAGCAGTAAATGTGATAAAGGTTACCAAATTTTCCCTCACGGTTATACTGTTCAAGCATTTCCACGGAGCGGTGGTATCTGTTGCAAACGCCGATATTAAGTATCTTTCCCGCTTTCTTTGCAGCTTCTGCCATTTCAAGAGAAAGCTCATAGTTTACGGTAATGGGCTTTTCGCAGAAAACGTGTTTTCCCGCCGCAAGAGCATCCATTGTTACGGTATAATGTGCGTGGTTGGGAGTGAGAACGTAAACAGCCTCAACCTCGGGGTCTGCAAGCACCTCATGGTAATCGGTGGTTACGTTTTCGATCTTGGAATACTTTTCCTTTGCCGCATTTGCCTTTTCGATTATAAGGTCGCAGGCATACTTTATTCTAAGATCCTCGATCTTTTCAAATGCGGGAAAATGTGCACCGTCTGCAATTCGACCGCATCCGATAACTGCAATTGTTCTCATAACAATTTGCCTCCTTTTTATTGGTTTATATGATTCTTAAAAAATTACGCTTCGTTTACAAGCTTTCCGCACATATGCTCGGGCGTAAGCTCCAAAAGCAATGTTTTGGGTGCAAAAGCTTTTATCTCTTTCTGAATATACTCCTCGTCCGATGTGAACTTATGCGAAAGCTTTTCGGCTATATCCGAAACCTTGAGAATATCGTCTATGATACCGATCTTGCCGAACACCACAACGCTTTTCACATCATATGCCCATTCGCCCTCTTTGCGTGTTCCTTTATCATATACGCAAAAGGACACCTTTGAGCAACTTTTCAGTGCATCAAGCCTGTGGCCGCTTTTTCCGCAATGGAAATATATCTTCCCGCTGTTTTGGTCATAAAAATGATTCATGGGCATTCCGTACGGATATCCCCCGTCTCCGATCACGGACAAAACTCCGCGGGTCTCATTTTTTAAAAGCTCCTCACATTCGGCATGAGTAAGCTGTTTGTTTTTACGTGAAAGTTCTCTGAACATTTTTATCTTTCTCAATTACATTTTAATACATATGCCGTGGAATGTCTACCCTTTTTTGTTGCACATTCTGACTATTTTTTTGCACATTTATCCTCTGCATTCGGGGCGCATGGATTCGGGAACAAGAATATGCTCCACGTCAAAGCTCTTGCCGTCAAGCGTTATGAGGGTTCCGCCAAGTGCATCTTTATCGTAATAGTCATAAAGACCGGTCTTAAAGCCGTATGTGAATCTTATGCCCCGATAAAGCACACTTGTGTTTGCCATGTGGCAATGTCCCGCAAAAACTCCGTCAGCGCCGATTTCTTTAAGCTGGGGCAAAATAGTATCGCACATAGACGAGGTCGGTATATATTCGTGCTTTTTGCCGAAATCTCCGTTCTTGGCGGGCACATCGGCACCGATCTCAAAGCTTGAAAAACCACTGTGCGAAGCATCGTCAGAAGTCTGGTAACCGGCCTCGATGTTGGCATCGTAAAAATCCCTTGTGGGAATATGGAAACACACAAAGCAAGGGGTGCCTGCGTGTTCTTTTGCGCTATTTGTAAGCCATTTCAGCTGATCATTACGGAAGCCGCGGGAAATACCAAGCTTTCCGCAACCGTTGGAATCCATCATATACAGAACTCTTACAAGCTCTCCGCCTCGATATATACCAACGGAATAATTGCCGTTGCCGAAAACATTTCCGCGGGAGAACAGGCAGTTTTTGGAGTTTTCAAACATCTCGCACTGCCATTCTGTTCCCATGAAGGTTTCGTTGTCGTGATTTCCGAAAACGGGTGCCCACGGAATATTGAGAGAATCCATAAATGCACAAAACTCGCGCATGGTACTTCCGCTGTCATCAAACTCACCATAAATGATATCGCCTGTGATTATGATAAGGTCGGGATTTGTTTTTTCAACAAGATAACGTATGTGAGAATAAACATTTTCTTCGTTCTTTTCGGGGAGCCACTCGGTAAGCTTCCAGCCGTCAATTCTGTCGGGAGTGCGACGCTGGTCCGCATCTATTATCTGCATATCGGTAAGCTGGAGTATCTTTATTTTTCCGTCGTGGCTTATATTGATCTTATGATCCATTTTTCAAGTCCTCACTTTTTCACAAGCTCAAGCGCTTCATCAATATTTGCAGCCATGTTTTCAGCGCCCACTTTATCCGCAAAGCCCGCCTTTTTCATAACGCTCATAGGCTGTTCGCAAATGTGGGCAAATATTACGCGGATGCCGGCATCTTTGCAACTTTCACAATACTGTTTCAAAATGCGCAACGCAGAAATATCAAGAGACGGCACGTTATGCATTCTTATGATAACCGTCTTTGTGCCTTCATCGGGAGAAAGCTTTGACAACACATCGGAGGTTGCAAAGAACAAGGGGCCGTCTATCTCATATACCACGGTATTTGCAGGTATATCCTTAAGACGGGCATCTCTTCCGTCCGCTTCTTCCCAGCGGCGCACATCCGTCACATCGGTCATTTTCTTGAGGAAGAGGATGAATGTCAGCGCAAGACCTATTTCGATGGCAACCACAAGGTCAAACACCACAGTAAGAACAAAGGTGAGGACAAGTACCGCAATATCTCCCACGGGAGCTGTTTTGCACACTTTTACGAATCCTCTCCACTCGCTCATGTTATATGCCACCATAAACAGAATGGCAGCAATTATGGGCATGGGTATCCATGCCGCATAGGGCATGAGTATCACGAGTATCAAAAACAGCACTGCTGCGTGAACTATTCCCGCAACCGGGCTCTTGCCGCCGTTTTTAACATTTGCAGCAGTACGTGCAATGGCACCCGTTGCAGGAATACCGCCGAAAAGTCCCGAGCATATGTTGCCAAGACCCTGAGCGATAAGTTCGGTATTTGAATTGTGCTTGTCGCCTATCATACCGTCGGACACAACGCAGGAGAGAAGAGATTCTATTGCCGCAAGGATCGCTATGGTGAACGCAGAGGGCAAGAGCTCCTTTATCATTGCAAAATCCGCAGAAGGTAAAGAGAACGTGGGAGCACTGCGGGAAATGGTATAAAGGTCGCCTATTGTATTGACTTCCAGATCAAGCAGCTTTACCACAGCCGTTCCAACTATTACGGCAATGAGGGACCCGGGTATTTTTTTGTTTATTTTGGGCCACACAATAAGAATTGCAAGACCTATGGCACCCACAAGGATGCTCATGGGGTTTATCGTAGAGATCGATCTTGCCACAGCCGAAAGCTTTTCCATGGTTTCAACTGCATGGGTTCCCGCAGGATATGTAAGACCCATAAAATCCTTGAGCTGACCTATGGCAATGGTAATGGCAATACCTGCGGTAAAGCCCGTTGTTATGGTGTGGGGTATAAACTTTATGAGTCCGCCGAAACGGCATATACCCATTATCACAAGAATGATTCCCGCCATTATGGTGGCAATAACAAGACCGCTTATGTCATACTGTGCAACGATTCCCGCAACTATGGTTGCAAAAGCGGCTGTGGGACCCGAAATATTAACGCGACTGCCTCCGAAAAGAGCAATAACAAAACCTGCAACTATTGCAGTATAAAGTCCTTTTTCGGGAGCAACGCCCGAAGCTATGGCAAGGGCAATGGAAAGAGGCAGGGCGATTATAGCAACTATAATTCCCGCCACAAGGTCAGAAGCAAAGCTTTTTCCGTTGTAACTTTTTAAAGTCGAAATTATCTTGGGCTGAAAGGTCTTCATAAAAATTGCGGCTTGCGGCATTTTTCCGCACAGCCGGTACACCTCCGATTTATATGATTTTTTACATTACACATTATAAATCAAACACTCACGCAAGTCAATATTTTTTGCAAAAATCTCCCATATTGTGTAACAAAAACACGTTTTCGGCAAATTCGTGACTTATTGCGATTATTTTAAAAATTGTTGACTTCCCAAATGTTGTGTGATAAAATGTTGTCGGTAAAATAAAAATCAACGGAAAGAGGTCTTTTTCTTGAATGGTTTAGAAACATTGCTTGCAGGCGGTGGTATTTCACATTTCATAATGCTTTTGGTAATCACTTCACTTGCCTGTGTCAAGGCAACGACTCAGAGCAGAGTATGCCGCGGTCACATACGCAATTCTCAGGACAGCGTGCTTTACAACGCCATGTTTTTCTGTGCGGTAGCAGTTGCGCTTTCGCTCTTCTTTCCTCTTGCCGTTCCCAACACACAAATAATATGTTTGGCATTTTTACACGGTGTTTTAAATGCCGCCTTTCAGGTGCTTTATTCCATATCGCTTTCGATAGGTCCCGTATCTCTGACAGTCCTTATTATAAATTTCAGCGTACTGTTGCCGACATGTACAAGTATTTTTGTTTTTGGTGAAAGCCTGTATTTCACCCAGCTCATCGGAGTTTGTCTTCTTATCACGTCCATGCTGTTAAGCGTCAACAGAAGTGAGGGAGAACAAAAAACGGAAAAAAAGTGGCTTATCCTCTCGGTGCTCAGTATGCTCTCCACGGGCTGCAGCGGTGCTTTGCAAAAAATGTTTTATATAACAAAGTCATCTGATATACAGAATTCCGAAAACACTTTTCTTGTTTTAACTTACATATTCGCTGCTGTTTTTGCATTTTCAGTATACTTCTTTACCGCACATACAGGTAAAAAAGAAAAGAGCACCTTCTGGTTTTCCGGCACCGTGCTGCTTTATGCCATAGCAATAGGCCTTATAATTGCTGTATTCCAAAAGCTTTTCATGCTTGGGACAAAACACATAGACGGCACCGTGTTCTATCCGTCATATTACGGTCTGCAATCCGTTTCCATGACCTTTATAGGAGTGCTCCTTTTCAAGGACCATCTGACGGCACGGCAAAAGCTCGGAAGTCTTTGCGGAGTTTTATCCATTGCGCTGATGAATCTTAAAGCGGGAATTTCATTTTGAAAAATGAGGGGATGTTTTCACGTTCCCTCAATTATTTTTTCTGAAGCGTTTGTACTTCTGCCGTGCCGAAAATATCTTTTCACCACTGTCTTGCGGTGGATTTCTGTACAACGATATGACATTTTTATCGTTGAGATTCTTTAAGATTATGGCAGCGACGGGAAAAATAAACAAGCCCGCAATCCCAAACAGTCTGCCGCCCGCATATATTGCGAAAAGAGCTGTGAGCGGATAAAGTCCGATAAAAGAGCCTAAAATACGTGGCTCCGCAAACTGCCGCACCGCCGTTATAACAACGTACAGCGCAAGGAGCGAAAAGGCCTTGGTGCGTTCTCCCAGCAGTGCCTGCACCGCAGCCCACGGCACAAGCACGGTTCCTGCCCCGAGCAAGGGCAAAATATCCACGGCGGTAACAAGTGCCGAAATCAAAAATGCATATTCCTGCCCCATCAGCATAAATCCTGCCAAAAGTTCGGAAAAAGTTATTGCCGCAATGGTGAGATACGCACCGAAATATTTGGACACGGTGCTGAAAAACTGCTTTCTGCATTCAGAAATAAATATCTTTGCACGATCCGGCAACTGAAACAACACAAATTTGTTTATTTGTTTAAGGTCGGCTGCAAAATAACAGGTTGCAAGCACCGTCACTGCCATAAAAATTATCGTTTTTGGAACAAACGCTGCAATGCCCGGCAAAAATCCCGATATATATTCCGTTATTTTTCCGCCCGCAACATCAAGCATTTTCGGAAAGAAGTCGGCGGGTATCCGGCTGCCGAGAAACGAAAACTCCGCAAAGGGTATCCTTTCCTCCAGAAAAAGTCTTGCCGATTCCATGTATGAAGGTAACCGCTTCCCGAATTCTTCGATATATCCCGTAAGTCCCATGATCTCAGACGCAAGATGCGACAGCAGGATGTATATAAAAGAAAAAAGTGCGGCATAGAATGTGAGTGTGATAAATACGCACGACAGTCCTTTCGGAATATTAAAGGTGTTTTTAAGATAATTTGCGGGAGGATATAAAAATTGTGCGATAATACGGGCCAGAATAAACGGAAGAAATATCCCCGCGAGCATTTTGCCGTAGCGGGACAAAACATAGCATCCACATAGAGCAAATAAAAGAATTATCAGAAATTTTCCTGTTTTTTTTAAATCAATATCCATTTTCCGCACACCTTTCATAAAATATGTGTTGATTTAAAAATAATCTTGTGGTATAATAGTTTAATATTCAAACTTAACATTCACAATTCTTAAGTTCAGACGAAAGGAACATATCTATGATAAATATTGCGATCCTCGGTTTCGGTGTTGTAGGCTCCGGTGTTGCCGAAGTTTTAAAGCAGAATGCCGACTCCATTACCCAAAAGCTTTCGGGCGAGAAGATAAACATCAAATACATTCTTGACAAACGCACATTTCCCGATCATGAGCTCGGCGACCGAGTGACCACAGACTTTGAAAAGATCGTCTCCGACCCCGAAATAGTTATGATAGTTGAGACCATGGGCGGTTCTCATCCCGCATACGATTTTTCAAAGCAGGCAATTTGTGCGGGCAAGAACGTGGTAACCTCCAACAAAGAGGTGGTTGCAAATTACGGCACCGAACTTCTGGAGCTTGCAAAAAGCCACAGCGTAAACTATCTTTTTGAAGCAAGCGTGGGCGGTGGTATTCCGATAATCCGTCCCATGTGGGAATGCCTTGCCGCAAATAAGATCCAGTCTGTTACAGGCATCCTTAACGGCACCACAAACTTCATTCTCACAAAAATGATAGAGGAAGGCATGGATTTTGACGAAGCCCTTTCCCTTGCGCAGTGTCTCGGTTATGCCGAAGCAAATCCCGCAGCAGACGTTGAGGGTATGGATACCTGCCGCAAGATATGCATACTCGCTTCCCTTGCCTTTGGCACAGCGATAGACCCCAAAAATGTTCACTGCGAAGGAATCACAAAAATAAGCTCCGAAGATGTGGCGGCAGCAGAAACTCTCGGTTATTCCATAAAGCTTCTCGGAAAAGCCGAAAAGCGTGCTGAGGGTACATACATCATAACCGCTCCTCACCTGGTAGGATATGATAATCCCATGTCGGGAGTTCGGGATGTTTACAATGCCATAACCGTTTGCGGAAATGCCGTGGGCGACGTAATGTTCTACGGCAGAGGAGCAGGCAAGCTTCCCACCGCAAGTGCCGTTGTTTCCGACATTATAGACATTGCAAGAGTTTGCAAGGAACCCATGACATGGACTTTCTCTGACGAGGACACCTGCATGGACCATAAAAATGCACCCGTCCGCTTCTTTGTCAGAACAAACGACCCCAATGCCAAAGATTACTTTGCGGGATGCGTATTCTGCGACTGCGAGGACGGCACATACGCTTTCATTACGGATGAAGACACCGAATTCAAGCTTTCCGAAAAACTCAATAATATTTCCGTTCTCTCTGCAATAAGAGTATTATAAGTTAACGGGAGAAAGCTGCTATAATAAATTATTATTTACTCAAATTTGGAAATAATCCTATAAAAAACATTTTTTTACGGGAGGCAGTATGAGCAACAAAAACTGCAACGAAAATAAAAACTGCCGCCTTGGTCAGGCGGGAGGTCAGGCTGTTCTTGAAGGCGTTATGATGCGTGCCGGTGAGCGCGTGGCACTTTCGGTAAGAACGGTGGACGGCGACATAAAAAGCGACGTTGAGATAATAAAATCACCGGATAAAAATCCCAAAATATTAAAGCTTCCTCTTATCCGCGGTGTGGTAAACTTTATTTCCTCCATGAAGCTTTCCATGAAGACCCTCAATAAATCCATTGAAATGATGGGACTGGAGGAGGAAGAACCCACAAAATTCGAAAAGTGGTTGGATAAGCATTTCGGCAAAAGTATTACCGCTGTTGCGGCAGGACTCGGCACAGTGCTCGGTGTTGCACTTGCGGTGCTGCTGTTTATGTATATCCCCGTTATAGCATCGCAATGGCTTTTCGGCGAAGCAGAGCTTGTCGGCGGAATGCGCCTTGCAAAAAGTGCTTTTTCCGGAGTGTTTAAAATATTCATTTTTCTTTCCTATATTACACTCGTTGGATTTATTCCCGATATCAAGCGCACATTCCAGTATCACGGTGCAGAGCACAAAACTATTTTCTGCCATGAAAAGAATCTTCCGCTCACCGTGGAAAACGTAAAGGCACAGTCGCGCTTCCACCCCAGATGCGGCACAAGTTTCCTTTTTATCATGATGATAATAGGTATTGCCGTAACATTTCTCTTTGTAAATATTCCCTCAACACTCATTCAAACACTGCTCAAGCTCCTTACCCTTCCGCTTGTGGTAGGTCTCGGCTATGAGTTTATACGCTATGCGGGACGACACGAGAACGCTCTTGTCAGAATCCTTGCCGCTCCCGGTCTGTGGGTACAGCGTCTTACAACAAAAGAACCCGATGAAAAGCAGATAGAAGTTGCAATTCAGTCGCTCAAAGCTGCGCTCCCCGACGATTATCCCGAAATCCTGGAAGTTCTTGAGGCGCAGTCCGATGAAAAGCAGAACTCCGAAGCCGGCGGTTCGGATACGGAACAAAAATGAAACTTTTTGATTTCCGCACAGAGGCGTGTCAAAAGCTTCTCTCCTCACCGCAGCTTCCAAAGGAACAACGGGATAAAAATACCGTTTCGTTTATCGCAAATCAACTGTTGCGGCATTACGTGGGAAGAGAATATTCTGACAGTATTTTTGATAAAGACTTGCCCGAAGACTGTATCGGTCCTCTCACAGATGCGCTGGAGCAAAAGCTTGCGGGCAGACCCTTGCAGTATATTCTGGGTGAATGGGAATTTTACGGATTGCGTATGTTTTGCGGCGAAGGGTGCCTTATTCCCCGCCCCGAGACTGAGCACCTTGCAGAATTCCTCATAAAAAAACTTCCGCGGAATTCGTTTTTTCTGGATCTTTGCACGGGAAGCGGATGTATTCCCGTGGCAGTTCTCAAAAACCGCTCCGATGTACACTGCGTGGCGGTTGATATTTCGGAGGATGCCCTGAAGTTTGCCCGCAGAAATGCTGAATATCACGGAGTTTCTTCACGAATGGAAATAATTTGCTGCGATGCGGCAGACTTTACACCGGATGAAAAGTTTGATATTATATCGTCAAACCCGCCTTATATAAAGAGTGCAGACATGGATTCCCTTTCCGACGAAGTACTGCAAGAACCTCACATAGCCCTTGACGGCGGATGTGACGGTCTCGATTTTTACCGCCTTATAGTATCGCGCTTCAAAAATGCTCTTACCCCATGCGGATATTTTGCATTTGAAACAGGCGAGGATACCGCAGAAGGCACCTCGGAAATATTGGCATCCCACGGGTTTTATCCCCAAATGATTCCGGATTATTCCGGCATTTTCAGAGTCGTTACAGGCACAAAAACACGGCAAAGCGAATAATCTGCGCTTTGCCGTTCTTACTTTCGGAGAGTAAAAATGAAAACAAATATTACAAAAACAATTGAAAAAGATTTTGCAAAAGCAATGCACAATGTCTGCATCACCGAAGAGCCGTATGCCGATAAAACCGTGAAAAACGAGAGTTTCTGCGGAGATCTTTCCGTCATATCAGTTTCCAACTGTGACTTTTCCTCCTGCAGGTTTGCAGACACGCTGTTCTGCCGTGCTGCATTTTCCGGTGTGATCTTTGATTCCTGCGACTTTTCCAACTGCGACCTTACCGATGCGTATTTTTCCAACTGCATTTTCAGAAACTGCAAGGCGCTTGGTGCAAAGTTTGTGGGGTGTGTTTTCCACACAGCACAATTTTCCGAATGCAATCTCACTTTTTCAAACTTCCACGGTTCAAAGCTCGATGCTGTGAAATTCTCGGGTTGCCGCATAAACGATGGCTCGTTTGCCGAATGCAAGCTCAAACGAGTGGAATTTGACGAATGTGAATTTTCGGGTTGTTCTTTTTTCGGCACACCGCTTTCGGGGTGCGATCTGAGAAGCTGCTATCTTTCCGGCATCGTGCTTTCAGATACCCTGCGCGAGCTCAAAGGAGCCGTGATATCGGGTGACCAGGCAGAAATTGTCGCAAAAATGCTTGGAATAAGCGTTAAATAGAATAGCAATCAGCAAGCGGGAGGATGATATCCTCCCGCCAAACTGATTACATATATACACAAAAGTGTTTTGAATCTATCAATAGAAAAACTTATTTCCGCCGTAAGACATGGCATAGGTGCGGTTTCTGTCCATCCAGGAATTTTTAACGTATTCCGCCTGGTAAAACAGACAATCCTTTGCAACAACAACACCTGACAAAGAGCATTTTGCCGCGAGTATGCAATCTCTTGACGGTACTGCATTATCAAGCTTTCCGTTATATGCTATGGTAAACTGAACACTGCCGTAACGTCTGTCATATATGACCTCGGCTACCGTATTGGGGAAAAGCGGACTTGCAACACGGTTGCACACCACGTTTGCAACGGATATCTTTGAATCAAACGTGGCAGAGGCGCACTCACACTGAAGCACCTTTGCAAGAATAAGTATATCCGCATTTGTATATTTTTCAGATATATACTGTTCCGAAACTACCATATCGGGAGCTGTGATATTCACCTGACAGTAATAATCGTCCCAACTCACTTCAAATCCAAAACTTTCGGCAAGAAATCTTGCGGGAACAAACATTGTATCTTTATAAATGATAGTCTTTGCCTCGCTGTCTTGTGCCGCAAATATCACATCGGTACCATTAAGACTTACTGTTGCCGTGCGCAAAGTTTCATCCCAGAAAACCGAGGCACCGAGCGATTCCGATATGGCGCGCAGCGGAACATAGGTTGTGCCACCGTCAAGAAAAGATGAAACGGGGGTGCTTATTATGTTTCCGTTGACAACAATATCTATTGGTATTTCAACTCCTGAAATCGAAAAATATTCGGCAGATACGGGAACGCAAAGCATTGCCGTAAAAACCAACACCGCGGCAAAAAGTGCCGCAGCCATTTTTATGTGTGACATAAAATAAAACTCCTTTTTGATAATATCACGCAGTGCGCAGTAAACTCCTTTGCGAATAAAAAGCAAGATTGCGGAAATACTGTTTTTGCAAAATAAAAGCAAAGGAGAAAAGTACTTTGTCAAAGAAAAAAAGAGATAATTCCGAACCTCCGTATGACGGCTTTTTCACAAGCTCCATAGCTTCCGCCAACGAAAGCACCGGCTATTCCGTAACAGTTGCCGAAACCGAGGAACAGGCACGCGAGAAAGGCACCCTCGGAAAAAACCAAAATGCAACATCCCGCAAAGGAAACGAAAAAAACGGAAAATCATCGAAAATATAAAAACTCGGGAGCCGAATACCTTCGGCTCCCATTACTTTTAAAACTTGAGTTCGTCTTCGGTGTTTTCTTCTGCGGGTTCTTCTTCAATGGAAACCGAGATATCGTCGTTGCTGTAATCCCCTTCGAAATTGAACTCATCGTCTGCGCTCTCAATAGAAAAGCTGAGTTTTATCTTTTTAAGAATAACAACGATTATTGTGAAGATCGATGCCGCGGCAACTATGCCACCAAAAATTGAAAGAGCTTTTTTCATGTGGTTTCCCTCCGTTTATCTTAATATATATTGTTTATCTGTTATATAATATATGCCATATACCTTTATATTGTAATTATATCACGGTTTGGTATTAAAAAAATGAATATTTCTTTAATTTTACACAAATTCAGCGACTTTTTGGAAAAATTGTGGTACAATTATTTTGGTTATTTATTGAAATCACATTTATGACAGAAAGAAGAAGGATTATTTATGTGTGGATTTGCAGGATTATATAAAAAGCTCTCCCTTACAGAAAATGACAAAGCGGCCGTTATAAATATGTCGCAGTCTATCCGCCACAGAGGTCCCGATGACTGCAAAACATGGTTTTCGGATAATTATGCCTTTGCTTTCCGCAGGCTGAGTATTATAGATCTTGAAGCAGGCGCCCAGCCCTTTACGGCTTTTGACGGAAAATACACCGGCATTTTCAACGGTGAGATATACAACTACCTTGAGCTTCGCGAAGAGCTTGTCAAAAAAGGCTATACCTTTAAGACCCGTTCCGAGATCGAAACCATCCTCACCCTTTATCACGATGAAGGACCTGAGTTTATCAAAAAGTTGCGCGGTATGTTTGCCATTGTAATTTACAACAGCAACGACGGCAAACTGTTTTTCGGACGCGATCCTTTTGGAATAAAACCCTTTTATTACCGTGTGGGCTCAGAGGGAATATCCTTCTCTTCGGAATTCAAGGCGTTTCTTTTTGATCCCGAAATGAGCGAATATTCCATCGATGAAGCAGCGCTTCAAAGCTTTTTCACATTCCAGTATGTGACAGAACCCGATACCATATCGCCTGACATAAAGATACTTCCCGCAGGCACCTATGCTGTTATCGACAAATCTTTGAAGGTCGCTCCCAAAGAATACTACAGTCTCAAATTCACCCCCAACCGCCTTATAAAGTTTGACGAAAAAGAAAAAAGACTGCGTGATGCGGTAATAAAGAGCGTGGAACACCATATGCTCAGCGATGTTCCGCTTGGAAGCTTTCTTTCCAGCGGAATAGATTCCGCCGTGATAACAGCCGTTGCAGCAAAGCTTTGCCCGGGAATCAAAGCTTTTACCGTGGCATTCGGCGTTAAGGAATATTCCGAAATAGAAAATGCTTCGGGAATATCGAGTCACCTTGACATTGAGCACATAAAGCTTGTGGCAGGACTTGACGATTTCCTTGAAAACTACGAAAAGGTAATATACCACCTCGATTCCCCCATGGCAGACCCCTCCACCGTAGCGATATACCTCATTTGCCGTGAAGCGGCACGCCACGTAAAAGTTGTGCTTTCGGGCGAAGGCTCGGACGAGCTTTTCGGAGGATACAAAATGTATAAAGATTCCGTACCCACAAGCTACCTTTGCGCTCTGCCCGACGGACTTAAAAAAGTAGTGGGCGGCATAGGAAAAATGCTCCCCGAAGGAACATTCGGCAAAAACACCCTTATGCGCGATATAACACCCATAGAAGGACGTTTTGTGGGCAACGCTTTTGTATTTACCGAAGAACAGAAAAAGGCTTTCTACAAAAAATTCAATCCGGATATACACTTTTCCGACCGCACAAAGGATATCTACAACCGTGTGCGTGATGTGGATACACTCACTAAAATGCAATACTGCGACCTCAACACCTGGCTGCGCAGTGACATTCTTGTGAAAGGTGACCGCCTTTCAATGGGAAATTCTCTGGAGGTTCGTGTTCCGTATCTTGACAAAGAAGTATTTGAGGCTGCAAAGGACCTTACAAGCCACGATAAGCTTTCTCACGGAACCACAAAATATATACTGCGCCACGCATTCCGTGACCTTTTAAACGAAGAAACCGTTATGCGCCCCAAGCTCGGTTACCCCGTACCCGTAAGACTCTGGCTTAAAAACGAGCTTTATGACTGGGCAAGAAATATTATCACATCGCCCTATGCCGATGAATTTATCGAAAAGAACGCTGTTTTAAAAATGCTTGAAGACCACAGAAGCGGTGCTGCCGATAACTACAAGCCTTTGTGGAATATACTCACCTTTATAACATGGTACAAGCTTTATGTGGGCGAACGGGAAGAAACCAAACGCCGTATTCTTGCAGGAGAACTTTAATCAAAAAACAACTGTAATTATTATAAACTGCGGAGGTGACGTGAAAGCGTGGCAATAAGCTTCAGAAAACTTATAAAAAACACTCTTCGGATATTTGTATTTTCCGCGGGGGTTGCCCTTTCATGCCTTGCGGCAATATATACAGAACAGAATCTCAGATACGAAGAAGTTTTTGTGGAAGTGCCCGCCGAAGAGGTCACTCGGGAATTTGTATATTCTCTGCCCGACCCGCTTGAGATATATATTCCAAGGTGTGATAGCATAAATTACAAGCTGAAGGAGCAGACCTGCGATTTCAGCTACACCAACCCGCAAAACAACTCCTGTTATCTGCGTGTGAGCATAACGCGTACCGATACAAGTCAGACTCTATACACTTCCCCGCTCATAAGCCCCGGAAACAGTGTTTCCGACATTATCCTTTTTCCCGCCATAAACAGGCCCGGCACATATGCCGCCATGATAAAGACGGATGCATATGCTCTGGATAAAATGTCGCACCTTAACAGCCTTGTGGCTGAAGCATCCATAAACGTACAATAACAGGAGCACAAAATGACAAATTCTTGTGATATAAAACTTTCTTTCGGGCTTGAAATAGGAATCATCGGAACAAATTTCATAAGCGATACCTTTTGTGAGGCTCTGAAAATTTTAGGAATAACACCTGCAGCGGTGTATTCAAGAGCAAAAGAAACAGGCGAATCCTTTGCTGCAAAGCACGGAATAAAAAATGTGTTTTGCGATTTTGATGCTTTTTGCAGTTCCGATAAAATAAACTCAGCCTACGTGGCAAGTCCCAATTTTTGCCACAGCTCACAGACTCTTTCCTTGCTTGAGCACGGAAAACATGTGCTGTGCGAAAAACCTGCCGCAGTAAATTCATACGAATTTGCAAAAATGCGCAAGCTTGCATCGTCAAGAGGACTTATACTGATGGAAGCCATGCGACCGGTACACGATACAGCTTTTAATGTTATAAAAAAACTGCTACCGCAATGCGGCAAGCTCCGTTTCTGCCATTTTGAATATTCTCAGTATTCATCCCGCTACGACCGTTTTAAAAACGGGATCATGACAAATGCCTTTGATCCGACACTTTCAAATGCGGCTGTTATGGATATCGGTGTTTATCCTTTGCATATGTGTGTTTACCTCTTCGGAAGACCCGAAAGCGTAATATCCCGCTCGGTAAAACTGCCCAACGGTTTTGAGGGTCAGGGAAATGTTATATTGGGATACGGCGATATGACAGCGGAGATAGCGTACTCCAAGATAACCGAAGCCTCGCTGCCATCGTTTATCCGCGGCGAGGATGCCGAAATATCCTTCGGCCATGCCCTTTCCAAAATAAATGAGATCGCATTGACAAAGCGTGACGGCACAAAAATCCCGACAGAATTTTCTCCCGTCGGAAACAATATGATATTTGAAATACGCGATTTTTGCGACTGCATTGCCGGAAAAATATCTCCGGAAGGTTTTCTTGATGCCACGGAAAATACGATTTACGTTATGGACGAAGTGAGAAAGCAGAACGGCATCGAATTTCCCGCGGATAAAGTTATATTTTAACAGAATAAACAAAACAAACCGCCGAAGGACTCGGCGGTTTGAGCGTGTCGCAAAAGTCTTTTTTAAATAATTCAGGGCGAACCCCCGGCGAGGGTTCGCCCTCTTTTCAACCGTAAACCGGTTGAAAATTCACCCACTCCTGCGCTTTACGAACGCAAAAAGGGTTTCGTCCTCAGCACGGGACGA
>JAFYUY010000110.1 GCA_017549405.1 Clostridia bacterium
CAAGGTTTGAAATAACGTCCATTCTGTCGGCATAGCGCATATCGAATCTCTTTTTTACCAGAGGATAAAGGTCCTGGGGCCATGTGTAAATATCGTTCATGTTAAATACTCTCCTTTTGTGTTATTTTTTAAGATCAGTTGAAAAATGTCTTTGTAAAGCATACCTCGGCATAGCCGCTTTCGGGAAGATCTGCCACAACCTTTGCGATAGTGCTCTTGGAAGATGCAACATTAAAGAAACGGGAATCATCGGAAAGAGCAAGATACTCAAAGCCTGCGGGAAGAATGATCTCGTAAACATCGCCCGCACAAGGTGTGCCGCCCGCCTCAAGAGTAAGGGTGGTGCCGGAGGATGCGGTGATCTTTCTTGCAATGCCGACGTTATCGGTGTTGGTGGAATTTTCTTTCTTGGAAACAAGCTTTACATAACCGCCCGCAAAAGCGTTTGATGCGGAAGGTGCGGAAATTCCTGCCGCCTTAACTGTCGTTGCAGTGCCCGCTTCGGTAACGGTAAAAGAAGGTCTTTCCATTCTGCAAAGAGTGCCCGGTGAAACTACCACCTTCACTCTGCCGTTGCCGCTGCAGGGTATAAGTTCATCTCGCTCTGCCACATAATCGTGGGAGGTAATACCGAGAACCGAGGAACTATCGGTCGCCTTTACCACCTTTCCCGCAGAAAGCGCCACTACTGTGCCGCGGGGCATATCGGTAGTGATATCTGTTTCGTATTCACGGATGCAGGGCGTGCAAACGCCTGCGGAATTCATGCTGTAATCCATAATTTTTTACTCCTTTTTTCAGTTTGTGTAATTGAGTTTTTTGTTTGGTATCTGAGAAAGCAACTCAGAATACCGCCTGTAAGACATACCGGCGCGGTCTGCAATATCCCTTTGGTTTTTGGTGAGCATACTGCCGTAATCAACGGCACCCGATGCACTGCCCGAAAACGCCGTGGACGCAAGCCCCGACCGTGCGGCGCGGTAATTGCGCGCCTCGTGGGTATTTTCAAGAGCGTTTATGAAACACCGGTAATCTTCATAAAGCTCAAGAATACTCCCTCGTTTTCCCGTGCAGAACGCACGGAAGGCGTCGTCATGAAACGCACTTAACAGTTCTTTTTCGCTGTAGACCGTAAGGAAGTCCGATATATCCCGCATTTTGCGTTCTCTTTCGGAAGCTTCCTCCCCGGTCTTAACCGGAGACTTTTTTTGCCCGTCATGCGCAAAGCTCTCTTCATGACACAAAGAGTCTTGCGATGGGGGTTCTTGATACGGCGTCTCTCCGTCGGACTCCGCATCCGGTTCCGCTTGCGCGTGGTGGTCTTTCTCCTCTATGTGCGCCGCAGGTTCGTTTTGTCCTTCTTCTGAGGGAACAGCAGAGTCGGGAGGACAAGCCTCGTCCACGGCACTAACCGCACCATAGCGTTGTACTGCGATATCCGCAAGTATTTCCGCCACAGCCGCGTTTGAAAGCGATTTAAATTGGTCTTTTTCGCGCAGATTGATAAGCACGCTCCGCAGCCTTTCGGTTGCTTCGTTGCTTTTTCTTTCGCGCAGAAGTCTTGTTTCGATCTTTTTCTCAAGATCCTTTGCAGAATATATTTTTTCATTCCTGTCAAAAACAGGAGTGTCTGTCGATTCTTTGCTCATATTTTGCTCCTTTGATCATTTGTATTTGATATGCCGATGCATTTGCCTGCGGCAGTCTTGTTTTTCGGAAATCATCTTTGGGGTTTAAAACTTCCGTTGCCCTGCGCCATACCCGTCGGAGGCAGAGGTATATTCACCCTCAGCTGAGACGGCAGATCTACGGGAGGCTGTGCCGGAATACCGGAACTTGAAAGCTCCTGCTCCCCGCCGTATTTCTTTTCCAAAGCATCACAGATCTCGCCCCTCATGGGAAGCCCCATAAGCTCCACATAGCTCTGCACAAGGCGGAAATTGTCCTCGTTAATATTCACCTTCATAAGGTCGCTCAACGCCTGCACCGTGAAAGCCTTGGAGTTGGCAATGCCGTCGCCCACATGTATCTTCACGTCAACAAGGGGAATGTAAGCGCAGTCGCCGCCATCGGGATAAGTCGCAAAGTCCGCAAAGCGGTATATTTTTTCGCCCTTATCCACAGCACCTATCTGAAGTATGCGCCCGTCGTCGTAATATTCCAGAGCCGTGCGGTCTATAAGCTCGTAAAGTCTGCGGAAGCCTTCGGCTTTTATCACCTTTTTCATCATCTGGCGGTTCTTCGCACGCTCGTTGAGAAGTGCAATGCCCGACGCTGTTGTTACCCTTGTGGGCTCCACACCCTGATTAAGGTCATAATTTCCCGCAGTTTCTTTCATAACTTCGCGCCAGAAAGCGGAGTTGTTGTACTGATTGGATTCGGTATATGCGGCATTGCCAAGCCGCTGTATCTTTCCCATCATGCCGGGGCGAAGCTTCCAGACCGCACCGGGGGAATTGTCAAGACATCCGTCATCCGACAGTGCATTTTCCTCGGCAACTATAATATCGTTGGACGAAAAAGCGGAATTGAGCTGAGCAAAGGCAAGCTCGCGGTCAGATGCATCGATAAGCGGAATGAGTGCTTCAAGCTCACTTTTTCCCCACACACTGTCCTCTTTGGGGATCTTTGTGTAGATAACAAAGGGGAACATGGTGCACACGGTGTTTTTCCAGTATTTTGGGATATATCTTATCTCTCTGCCGCCCACAAGAACGGAAAGGGCAATATCACCCGCCTTCCATTTGAAAGAAACATTGACGCGCTTTCCCTCCACAAAGCAGGGTACTGTGGCGGACCCGTCCTCGGGCTGGCGGAACCACCATTCGGTAACGGTGACCGTGTCATCGTAATCGTCGGCAATACGTTCCTCTCCCGTATAGTCGTAATAACCTTTACCGCCCGAGCGGTAGGGGGAGAAAAATTCGGAAATGTCAAAACCCGCATTTTTTATATCCTGCTCAAATATCCTCTTTGCCTTCTGTCTGTGCATTCTGTAAACGTAGCCTATATATTCGCAGCCATCTACTGTGGAGGCGGACGGGTCGGTAAGGAGCTGTTCGGGTTTCGGAATATCTATAACCACATCACCGTAATTGTGCCCGTCAAAAAGGGAGCTGTCCCAGCACACCTTGTAGACTGCGGAGCCTAAGATATTCAGCCTTCGCTCGTTTACGGCATTTTTGCGTTCCAGCGAATTTATATCGCACACAAAGCGTGTTATGCGCTCGCGCTGCTTGGAGCGCTCGTAATCCTCGCCCGTGCGGGGGGAAAATTCAAATTCGGGCACCTTTGTATCCACCTGGCTTTCAGCGTGGATAAAACCGTCGGTAGACTGCGCCGCATCCCAGGGGATATCCTGTTCGGCGGCAAATGGTGCATTGTGGGCACGTATCTCGTGATCGCCGTCGTAATAGTCGCGCATCTTTTTCCAATAGGAATTGATGGCACATTTGGAGCGTGAGGCAAGATGCATAAGGTGGGATATCGTTTCCTCGCGGCTCGTTTTGTCGGAATAATCAAAAAAGTTTCCTTTTGCCGTGTTTTTGTTATACATAGATTTTCTCCTTTAATTTAAATTTTCTTTGCACCGCGTGCTTTCAACACGTCTGTAAGCTTTTTGTGTTTTTCTTCATCACCGCCGGAACCCGCATAAAAGGCACGGTATGACGCAAAATACCGCAATGCGTCCGGTGCGTGGGTTATCTCATGCGGGTGCACCGCAGCATCGCCCGCACATTTTGGGTCGTAAAGAAGCTGGGGCAGACATCTTATGAGGTTTACACAGTTGCGGAATATCTTCATTTTGCAATTCCGCGTGCCGTTTTCTTCATATGGCTTGAGCCATTCCTTAAGGCAGAGCCAGCCTTGCACTCGCTCGGGGGAGATTCGGGTGAGATACACCCCGTTTTCCGCAAAAAGCTCGGATATGCTCTTTCCCGAATCCTTTTGTCTGCTCCACAGATCCGACGGTGCAATGAAGGTGTACACACCTGCAGATTTTTCAAGAATAAGCTTTGCCGCCTCGCTGACTATCATGCCGCTTTTATAAACTTCATCGTAAACATAAGCTCTGCCGTCGGAAGACAGTGCCACAAAGACCGCCGCCAGCATATCAAGTCCGTAGTCTATGGCGCAGTAGCGGGTGTGATCAGCCGTCAAAAAGAACGGTTCTGTCACATGGAGTGCCATGTCGAATTCCCCGAAGAACTGCCCCGCAAAGGCATCCCACTTTCCGTAAAGCCACGCATCTCGCAGGGCGGGTGGCAGGCTTTTCAAACGTTCGGGATAGTCGGGGTCGTATTTGAGAAGCACCTTGTTGTCATATATGCCTGCGGGAATAAAGGTGTAGTCCTCGGCTTTTTCGCCCGCACGGTATTCTCGGTCTATAAAAAGCCGCTTCACCCAGCCGTGTCCCACCCCTCCGGGATTGCAGGTTATATACATCCTTTTGGGAAAGCTGTTGGCACCTCGCAGACAACCTTTAAGGGTCTGGAACTGATATTCCGTAAGCTGGGTCGCCTCGTCAAGGGCGATTATGTCAAATTCCTGACCCTGGTACTGATCCACATCGGCTTCGCTGTCGCAGTAGCCCATTTTGATCCGGGAGCCGTTGGGAAATTCAAAGGTCTTGCGGGTATCGGTAAAGATAGCAGCCCCCGCAAGCTCCGCTTTGAGCGGTCTTATGTGGTTTTCGCGAAGCTCGGGATAGGTCCTTCGGATGATAAGCACGGAAAGTCCCGGATAATTAAGGCACATAAGGACCACTTTTCGTCTTAGCGCCCAGCTTTTTCCGCCCCCTCTGGCTCCGCCGTATGCCACATATTTTTGCGTGGCTTCAAAGAATTTCAGCTGGCGTGGCTGGGGCGAACCCGAAAGCGTGAATTTTTTGAACCCCGCACGTTTCTTTTTTGAGGCTTGCTTTTTTGCGCTCATTATGCACCAAGCCTTGCGGCTTCCTCGTCAAGAAGGATCTCAAATCCCAAAGGATTCTCCTCCTGCTGCTTGTCGCTCCAGCCGAATCGGGATTTCAGGCTGTTTATGGCGGCAGTCGATGCAAGCTTTCCGCTGAGGGCATTTTCTTCGATATAGGCTTCTATCCTGCGCTTGGCACAGCCTATTATGCGGCAAAGGTTTCTGTCGTGCTCAAGGATGCAGAGCTCGTCTTCGCTCATATCAAGGTGATATAAAAGTCCCGAGAGCGTATAGGGCTTTGCGGCATATTTCCCGCCCGAGGAAAGGTTTGCCTCATCGCACATCTCAAAATATTCCTCAATTTTTGCACAGAGAAGCTCTCTGCCTTTCTTTGTTCTGTAATTCATATATATTCCTCCTCGGTATCTGCGCCGTCATAATGGGACAGCACACAGCACAGCTCATAAAAATTATCGTCGGCATAATCCTGCCAGCATTTTTTGTGGATAACATCCCCCGTGGCATTTACCTGAGCCTTGCATTCGCCGGGCAATATCTCGTAGCCGCAATACATACATTTTTCCGAAGGGTATCCGAGATGTACCACATCGTAAAAATTAATTGGTCTGCTTTCCTCAAGATACATCTCGCGAACTTCACTCACGGACTTCTCTGTTTCCTCGGGTGTCTCATACATATTTTGTTGGTTCAAATCTCTCCTCCTGTTGGAACCGCGGTTTTTTAAAAAAGAATACGCGTTCCTTAAAATGGTTTTAAAAAATAGAAAGTCTAAAAGCTTTCTTAAACGGTCGTTCTCTTTCTGAACAAAATTATACTCGCCAAATGGCGATTTGTCAAGCATAATTTAAACGAAAGTTCCATATTTTACCATTTGCACAAACGCTTATGCTTTTTATTACCCATTAGACAAAAACTTTTGTACACTTTTGCCACTTGACATATAAAAACATTTGTGTTATGTTTCGACTCGGAATGTTCTTGAAAAAATCATTGACCTTGCACTCACTTTGTGATAAAATATTAAGTGAAAAATGCAAAAGGACGGTAATAAATATGGAACCAAAGGATTATACGGTCACAAAAATAGAGGGAGAATATGCATATCTTCGGGATATAAACACAGGCAACGAGCTGTTCATAGCCCTTGCGCTGCTTCCCGAGGGAACAGACGTGGGTGTAAAGCTCCACAGCGAAATGTTTGTATACAGCATAGCGGAATAAAAAAGAGGACTGCGGCAAATCACCGCAGTCCCTCATATTGTTTTCAGATAAATTTGTCCCGTCACGCAAGCATATTGCACACTCTTCACATCTGATCTATACTCACAGTTTTTCCTGAATATCCTTCACATCCACATCGCGAGGCAGTTTCCCCTGCTTTACCGCAAGAGCCGCCGCAATCCCTGCGGCTTCGCCCATTCCCATGCAAATAGGCATTGCTCTGAAATTGGAATGCGCCATGTGGGTGCCCGAAATATTTCTGCCGCAAAGAAGCAGTCCGTCAACAATTTTCGGAACAAAGCACCCGTACGGTATGGTATATCCTTTCTTCTGAGTGAATTTGTGCTGACATCCGGTTTTGTCAAGTCCCGCTCCGCTGATATTGTGGACATCAAAATTAAAATGGGCACCATACACAACATAATCGTCATGCTGCACCGCCTGCGCTATATCCCGCTCGGTTATGGTGCTGACCCCCTCAAAATGGCGGGTCTCACGTATTCCTATAAGCGAAGCACTGCCTATAATATAACATTTTTCATAGCCCGGCACATATTCCCGCAGAAAGTTCACGATTTCGGGCATCTGCTTGCGGCAAACGAGCTCCGCTCTCGTAAGACCGTGCGCCTTTGTGCCGTCAATGTCCGTCACATTTGTCATGTTGCAGGTCACAATGCCGGGAACCGTGGATCTGTAAAGCAAAACATGACCCGCAGGTGCGGGGAGCTTTTCCCTTGCCAATGCCTGAAGTTCCCCCTTTTCCGTAGGAACAAGAGTTTCAAAAGAGCCGGGGAACACCGCCCTTTCCATATCCACCCCGCCCACCTTGAACATGAGCGTTGCGGGTTGCATTTTTCCGTCGCTTTCTCTGCCCGCAGTATACGGAACTCCGCTTTTATATGCCACATCGCCGTCACCCGTTGCGTCTATCACAACGTGGGAATAAAAGGCGGAAAATCCG
Source organism: Clostridia bacterium (assembly GCA_017549405.1). GTDB lineage: Bacteria > Bacillota > Clostridia > Oscillospirales > CAG-382 > UMGS1052. The sequence continues at coordinate 7,118 of JAFYUY010000110.1, forward strand.
TCTTTGCTGTGACATATTATGCCCTTGACAGTGTTTTCCTCCTTTATAACATCGCATACCGTGGTATAAAGCGCAATGTCTACCCCCGCCTCCTCAAGCATTTCGATATATGTAAGCGTAAGAAGGTCGGGGTCTATAACGGTGGTTTTGACTCCGCTTTCAAAATAATTCTTTTTTGCAGCCCGCTCTAAGGTTTCGTGATAGATCCTGTTTCCCACAGTTCCCGTAAAGTGGCTCATCATACCCGAGGTGGAAATACCGCCGGGACGTCCGAGGCTTTCAACCAAAAGCGTTTTTGCACCGCATCTGCCCGCCATCACCGCCGCTGCGATTCCCGAAGGTCCGGAGCCTGCCACAATAACGTCGTATTCTTTTATATCGGTAATATCTGCGCAAAATTTCATGTTGACACCCCTTATCTTTTATATTATAATAATAGCACGAAAACATATAAAACTCCTGCGTTTTTGTGTTAATAATCTATAAAATGGTGCATTAAATGAACGATATAATAAAAGAGATCAAAAATTATGTACTTTTTCTCAAAAAGGAATGCAGGCTTGAGATCTCCCTGCACCCCGGCAGAAACGAGCGTGTGATATCAAACAGCGAGCTTTCTGTCTTCAACATCCACGAAAATCCCTACTGCGTTTATGTCAAGACATATCCTGATGCCTTTGCGCACTGCATTGCCCGCAAGAAAAAGATAATCGGAAAGTGTGCGGAAGGCTCCTTTTGCGGCACCTGCTACGCAGGTGTGAGAGAATACATATATCCCATTCGCGACGGAAATTCTGTTGTGGGTTTTATTTCCGTCGGTGCGCACCGCGATCAAAACTGCGATTCCTATATCGAAAAATGCTCCAAGACCTACGGCATGCCCAAAAAAGAGCTTAAAGAAGCCATATCCGAATTAAAAACAGCTTTGCCCGACAAAGAACATATCGACACGGTAATATCACCTCTGTTGCGTATGCTGGAGCTTGCATATCTCGGGCAAGCCATGCCCGATGAAGCGACACAGGGCGGCACGGTGGACGAGATAATAAAATACGTAAACCGCCACTATTCCGAAAATATCACGCTCGAGCACATTTGCAACGTATTTTCACGAAGTCGCTCATGCATAAGCCACACCTTTAAAAAGCAAACGGGAAAGTCCTTCCGCGAATACCTTATAGATGTGCGGCTGCGCTCCGCAAGATCGCTCCTTTTACATTCCGGGCTTTCTGTTTCGGAGATAGCCTTTTCTGTGGGATTCAACGATTCCAACTATTTTTCGGGGACATTCAAAAAGTATGTCGGCTCCTCGCCCGTTGCATTCCGCAAGGCGGGCAAATAATAAAAGAAATACGGAGGAAGCATGAAAAACAAGCTCAAAACAGGAATAACATCCGCCGGTCTTCACATTCTCGCCATGGCGCTCATGCTCTGCGACCATTTGTGGGGTACTATAGTCCCCGGCAACGACTGGCTGACTTGCATCGGGCGAATAGCGTTCCCCATATTTGCATTTTTGACCGTGGAAGGATATTTCCACACCTCAAACCTTAAAAAATACATATTACGGCTGCTTATTTTTGCGGCACTTTCCGAGATCCCCTTTAATCTCATGTCGGGCGGCAACATAATCTTCCCCATTCACCAGAACGTGCTGTGGACATTCCTCATCGGACTTTCAATGATACACCTGAACGAAAAAGCAAGATCGGGCAGAAAACCATGGTTCATCCTGCTCACCGCCTGCGGCACGGTGGTGCTCGGCTCCGTTGCGGGACTTTTGACCATGGCGGATTACTACCACGCAGGGGTGCTCACCGTTCTTGTTTTCTATTTCTTCCGAGGCAGAAAATGGTGGTGCTATGCGGGTCAGCTTATAGCTTTGTGGTATATAAACACCGAAATGCTCGGAGGACTGGGGTATATCTTTGAGTTGTTCGGCAAAGAATTCTTCTTTACCATACAGTCGCTTGCTCTGCTCGCCCTTGTTCCCATATGGCTGTACCGAGGAAAGCAAGGGCATCACAGCAGATTCTTCAAATATTTCTGCTATGCGTTTTACCCCGCACATATGCTTATACTGTGGCTCATTGCAATGGCGATAATGTAACTGTTCCACACCCAAACATTTAACAATGCACAAGTCGGGGACGTGAAACCCTTGCGGTTTTCGTGATATTTTATGCGCCTTCAAGCTGCCGAAGGGAATATCATTTGAATAAAGTTCAAATATCTAAGCACCGCAATATCACACGCCTTTCTATAACAAAACTGCCCAAGTGTCCACAAGGACACCTGTGAACAATTCCGTTAAAGACGGACAACAGACAAAATCCCCCTTGATGTGGTAGAATAAAGACACCATATCAAGGGGGGCAATTGTATGTCAATGACTGAACTGCGTTCAGTTTGCGTACTCAAACTCATTTGAACTCAAGGATTTTGTGATTGTGCCTTTATCGCACAAGGTCTTTTCGGCTTGCGCGCTTGCTTAAGGCTAATATATTATTATATTGGTAAACTGTATTGTGCCGCTCGGATTTATAAATCCATATCCTTTACACGACGGTAAAATGTATTCAGGTTAAGTCCGACATCACGCATTGCCTCAGTTTGTGAAACAGTTTTTATTAGTATTTTTCATTGTCAAGTGGGTATACCCTATTGAAATGCAGACAAAAACGATTGAAAAGAGCGGGACATGCCCGCTCTTTTTTGTTTATGCAATATCTTCTCTGATATCAGTTATCGCTCATTTTCTTATTGATCTTTTCAACATCAATTTCAACGACTTCCCATCCGCTATTATCAACGATCATATTCAAGCTATCGGCGTCGGCAATCATCTCACATATTGCAATATCGAGTTTAACCTTTGCTTTGATTTTGTTTTCTTTTAATATCTCTCCGATTTCTTCTTTTTTTGCTTCGCTGTATTCTCTGTACTCCGCGGCTGTATATTTGGGATTAACAATTTCTTCCCCGTAGTCCATAATATATTCTCCGTCTTTGAAAATAGCCTGTCCCGTTGCCGTCATTACCTCGTCACCGTATAATTTTTCTACTCTATATTTAAAAAACGTATAAGTATAATCATTATGGTTATTTTCATCAAGATGTTTAAACACATAAAATTCATCATAAAGACTTAAATGATCGGGGTTTTTCAGCATTTTTTTCAATTGCTCAACACTATTATAAGCAAGCTCCTCATCTTCATTCAATTTTGTATCTGCACAACCGGTAAGAAGCACAGCAATCATCAAAAGAACAACAAATACAGGGGTTACCAGGCCTTTAAACTGTTTTTTCATAATATTATTCTCCTCTTACTTTTGTGATGTTAATATTCGTGCCCTCGGCACGAAAATGCTTTTTCGGCAAATCCGCCTCTACCCTCCTTAAAATAAAAAATGCGCCCACCGAAGCAGGCGCAAAAAAACGCAAACTCCGATAGTCGCCAAACCAATTCAATATAAAGGGCAATAAAGCACACTCACATTGACGAAATCTGCGTTTTTATCAAATTCACAAAGTGAGTATGGCTGAAAAAGGGTATAATTATACCTTAATATAAAAAATTGCCCCTTTTTATATTCAATTGGTTTGGCATAATCAGTTTACAACATTTTTCGGCAAATGTCAATATAAAGATCTAAGAGTAAAACAAAAAAAGCCATGAAACCATTAGATTTCAAGGCTTTTCGTGGTGGAGACAAGTGGAATCGAACCACTGACCCCTTGCATGTCAAGAAAGTATCAACACGCAAAGCTTTTGTTGCCGTAAAAGTGTCACAGCCCGACGTGTGCAACACTTTCGAATATAAGGTCAGGCTTTTCGCTATCGGCGGCATTCGCCACCATTTCGGCGGTAGTTTCGCCCGACATTACAAGCATAGAGAGCATACCGTTCTTCTTGCCGAGAGCAATGTCGGTATAAAGTCTGTCGCCCACCATAACGGCATGCGCTCGGTCAATGCCCGAGAGAGCTTCTATCATTTCAACGGTCTCGGCATAGGGCTTGCCAAAATATCGAGGCTCCACACCCGTGGAAAGTGTCACCGCTCCGCATATTGCGCCGCTGTCGGGAATGTAGCCATCTTCCGTAGGGCAGTTGATGTCGGGGTGAGTGGAGAAAAATTTAGCTCCGTTGCGTATAAGAGTGCATGCCTTTTCAAGCTTTTCGTATGTAAGGGTAAGGTCAAAGCTCACCACAACGATTTCGGAATCTTCCGAAAGGGCAATTCCCGCCTGCGTGAAGCTCTCCTCAAGGGCGGGAGTTCCCACAAGATATACAGACTTTCCCGGGTAATACTTCTTGAGGTACGCAATAGTAACGTCACCCGAAGTCACTATCATGTCACGCTCGCACGGGAAACCGAGAGTATTGAGCTTTTTAACGTAGTCATTAGGGTTGCGTGATGCATTATTTGTGAAATACATAAGCTTTCTGCCCGAGCGTACTATGTTTTCGCAAAACTCTATGGCTCCGTCAATAGGTTTTGAACCAAGATAAATGGTGCCGTCCATATCAAGAACAAAAAGCTTTGTTTCGGAAAGCTTTTTGAGGTTTTCGGGCGTGTTTATAAAACCGTTCATAAATGTATCTCCATTATTTTATTTAATAAAATTCTGTTCTTCAATGCTTTTTGAAGAGAATATTTTTTTCAATGTAAGGATAAAGCCCACGGAAAAGCAGATAAAAAACTATTGCCTGGAGTGATGCTTTAATAATGTTAAAAGGCGCTATCCACGCAGCAATAAACTGAAATTTGCCTAAGGTTTCCGCAAGAGCAGGCATAAAATGGGCATAGGCGGGCAAAACGATAAAGAAGTTTGAGATCACAGCCGTGACAGTAACAATGATCACCGAAACGGGAAGCACAAAGATAAGCTTCTTTTTTATATGCATGGTGCCTAAAGTATAACGAGAGGCAAACCCCGTCGACAAGCAGAAAGCCGTGCCGAGGATGAGATTCGAAAGCTCGCCCACCGCAAAGGTCTTGGTCTGCAAAAGGTGGATAAGATTTTTAAAAAGGACGATTATAATTCCCGCAAACGGATGAATGGTCACCGAAGCAAGAAGAGCAGGCACATCGGAAAAGTCCACATCCAGGAAATTTGCCGGAGGCGGGAAAATGGGAAAATGCGGAAAAAACATGAGTACGGAGGAAATTGCAGACAAAAGCCCCACGTAAACGATCAATTTTGTGTTGAGTTTCATAACAAACAGCCTTTCATATAAATTGCGGATATAGTGTGCATATAACAATATATGACATCTGTAAAAAGATGGGTGAATACGGAAATGCCACAAACATTGGCTTTTCCGCGGCGTTTGTTTCTTCTTTCACTGTTTTTGATACTCTGCCAAAAACACAAAATGCCCGATAAACCACACATACACATAGGCTTATCAAGGCAAAAAACGTTAAAATATTCTTAGGTACGGAGCTTGATTCGTGCGTATTGCATCGCAGAAAGTAAACCGTCCGCCCATGGAAGATCACGCGTTTTTCTATCTTCATCCAGACTTTACTGTCGGCTTCGGAATTGCCACACAACTTTGCATTGAGCGCGACTCACCGAATCGGCAAACGGCTTTTTGTAAAACCGAATTTCACACGGGTCTACAGAATACGCTTGCTCTCGGGCTATACCGTCGGTGGGGAAATTACCCCCGCCTCGAAAGAAAAAACATACAGCTGAATTTTGTTTTTGAGATCCCAAATTTTTTTCGTTCGTCATCCGACACTTGTGCCGCGATTATAAAACTCGCTCTGTTTGGGTGAGCGAACTCCAAAGGCTTGAAAAAACCAAAGAAGAATACGGGACCAAATACAAAATCAGGTGAAATTAAAAAGTGCGGGATGCGCGGCATAGCCGTGCATCCCGCTTTATCAAATATAAATTCTTACGAATTAAAATTACTTGATAACTTCGATAACAACGCCGGAACCAACAGTTCTGCCGCCTTCACGGATAGCGAAACGGAGACCCTTTTCCATAGCGATAGGAGCGATGAGTTCAACGTTCATGTCAACGTTGTCGCCGGGGTTGCACATTTCAACGCCATCGGGAAGAGTGATGATACCGGTAACGTCAGTTGTTCTGAAGTAGAACTGAGGTCTGTAGTTGGAGAAGAAAGGCTTATGACGGCCGCCTTCTTTTTCTGTAAGAACGTAAACCTGACCTACGAACTGAGTGTGAGGAGTGATGGAACCGGGCTTTGCAAGAACCTGTCCTCTTTCGATTTCGTTCTTAGCAACACCACGGAGAAGCGCACCGATGTTATCGCCTGCTTCAGCGTAGTCCATCATCTTGTGGAACATTTCGATACCTGTGATAGTTGTCTTCTTAGCTTCGTCAGCGAGACCAACGATTTCAACTTCATCAGCCATCTTAACCTGTCCTCTTTCAACTCTACCGGTAGCAACAGTACCACGGCCGGAGATGGAGAATACGTCTTCGACAGGCATAAGGAAGGGCTGGTCAGCAGCACGGTCAGGAGTAGGAATGTAGCTGTCTACTGCTTCCATGAGCTCAAGGATAGGAGCGTAAGCTGCATCAGAGATGTCATTGCCTGCATCGAGAGCAGCTCTTGCGGAACCGCGAACGATCGGAATATCATCACCGGGGAAATCGTAGGAAGAGAGAAGGTCTCTTGTTTCCATTTCAACGAGGTCGAGGAGTTCGTCGTCATCAACGAGGTCGCACTTGTTGAGGAATACTACGAGAGCGGGGATACCAACCTGACGGCCGAGAAGGATGTGTTCACGAGTCTGAGCCATAGGTCCGTCTG
>JAFYUY010000111.1 GCA_017549405.1 Clostridia bacterium
ATACTGTCTGATCCTTTTTATGATAAGTAGTAACAGCATTATAATAGTGCGTAACATGGTTATATCCGTTATCAATACCCTTTTGCGCCTGTTCACTTGTGGCGGCAGAATGTGCCATAGAGCAAATAATGCCGTTATCACGCATTTTGCGGGCAAAAACACATGCCGTATCCACATCAGGTGCTGCATCCCATCTCAACAGATATCCTTGCGAAGCATTTAATATACTGTCGATCTCCTCGGGATCCGGAGCACGCATAAGCAAATTCTTCTGTGCTCCCGTGCTTTTTGCATTAGCTCCGGAAAAATACGGTCCCTCAAGATGAATGCCGGGTGTGTTCTTTCCGTATTTGCTACCAGCCTTAAATTCTTTGAAGGCACCCACAAATGCAAGAAGATCCTCACGCGTTGCCGTCATGGCAGTTGGCAAAAGCTGTGTGGTTCCGTGCTTTAAATGAGCTTTTACCGCAGTTTCAAACGCCTCGGGCTCTGCGTCCATAAAGTCCGCACCGCCACCACCATGAACGTGCTCATCGATAAATCCCGGAAAAACATAACCCCCCTCGGCATCAATAACCATAGCACCATCTGTGCTTTGATCGCTACCAACAGAAAAAATCTTTCCGTCTTTTATCGTTATATCGCGCCGACACACCTCTTGCCCGCATATAACGGGGAAAGCGTTTTTTATAACAGTTGTCATATTATTTATTATAAACGCGGATTTCGGGAACAGGACAAGCAGTTGCAACAGCAGATGCAAAAAGTGTTGCATCAGGATGCTTCTGGAACAAAGAACAAGGAACCTTTGCGGTTATTTCGCCGTGGAGAACCTTTCTTAAGGCTGCCGCATTCCAGTCACGGGGCATGCACATGATAACCTTCTTTGCCATGAACATTTCCTTCATACCAACAGTGATGCACCAGTCGGGGATCGCATCAAAATTTGCACCGCAGTTCATGTATGCATTTATGGTCTTTGTTTCTCTTGTTATCTTAAGAACTCTGGTGGGACGTTCAAGAAATTCTTCGGGAGAAACATCTTCATCTGCTTCCGGAGGCTCGTTGAACGCATAGTGACCATTGATACCAACTCCACCGAATACCATGTCAAGCTTGCCGTATTCCTTTATCTTATCCATAACAATGTGTTCTTTGCCGGGTTCAGGGAAAATGCGGTTTTCGGGAAGAACATTGAGTTCATCATCCACTTTACCGTAGAAGGTTCTTTCCATACCACCTCTGAAAGAAAGCGGATCGTCTTTATCTATATATGTCTTTTCATCCTTAAGATATTCGTCCATATTGATAAAGCAGCAGTTCTTAAGCGAAATGCGATACTTGTTTACAAGCTCTGCCATTCTTGCATAAGGACCGATAGGGCCGTAAGGAACTACCATAAGGGTCTTTTCGCCCTTGCGATTGTTTTCGGCAATAACTTCAAGTACTTCTATTGCCACCTTCCAGTACATGTCAACTTCGTGCTCGCAAACATTGAGCTTGATGTTTGAACCCTTTCCGAGTTCGGAGGGGGGAATAAGATTAATGTTTGTCATTTTATTATCTCCTTTAAATGATTTTTAATTAAAAATTTTCAAGCAGACCGTAATCTGCATAGTCAAAAATGCGTGCATTTTTATCGGGGTTTATGGCAATAACCGTGTCGGCACCTTCAATCGCACAGGTATGGTGAACTGCACCCGAAATCCCGACTGCGATATATATGCGCGGGCTCACCGTTTTACCCGTAAGTCCCACCTGCATTTCATACGGAGCTTTGCCGATATCCACAAGTCCGCGGGAAGCAGCACACGCAGCACCAATGCTTTTTGCAAAGTCAAATACTTTATCAGCATATTCAGATACTCCCTTGCCGCAAGCAACGTAAATATCCGAATTTTGCTCTTTAGTTCTGCAAGTTGCCATCTGGGGGCGGGTAATACACCTTATCTTGGCATATACGTTACCGCCACCTGCAGGACGGTACATGATAAGTTCATCCTCGTCCGCTTCAAGTTCGGTACAGTCAGCGCAAAGTCCCGTTTCAAGCATTGCCGCAACTATGGGAGCATTTTTTCTTCCCCAAAGATCGGCACTCCATAATATAACCTCGGGTCTTGCTGCTGCAGCACGTTGCGCTATCTCATCCGGCTGCAACTTTGGAATCGTGATAACTTCATCGGCAATATCAGCAGCTATCTCCGCCACATCATGTCCGACCGCCCACACGCTTTTGAGTTTTTGCATAACACATTTTTCTTCCCGTGCATATGTTTTTTCGCGAAGCTCTTGTATAAGCGACAAAAGTTCATTGCGCGTTATGAATTTACAGTTGCGCCTGCCTTTTTGGTTTTCAAAAGTTTTAAGCACCCGTGTTGGAGAACCCGAAAGTCCGCAACGGGAAGCATCGCACCCAAGATGCGAGTTGTTTAATACTTCCACTTTGCCGACCTTTGAAAAAATGCTTGGGAACCTGAGCACAAAGCCTTTTTCCAAAGTAACAACTGCAGGAAGTGTTGCCGTTTCATTGCCATCACGCGTCACAGCGTGTGCAGCATTGTCTTTTAAATCAAGATTCATGGCACACGTTATAACAGGAATTCCGAGACGTGCTGATATCATGGGACCTACCTGTGCAGTATCCCCGTCTATACTCTGACGTCCGCAGATAACAAGGTCATATCCGATCATCTTTATAGCTTCTGAAAGGACATATGACGTTGCCAGAGTATCGGAACCCGCAAACACCGGATCACTCAAAAGAACAGCTTTCGCCCCAAGTCTTGTAAGAGGTAGCAACGCTTCTTTAGCAGACTCAGGCCCCATTGTCACAACTGTCACATCATCAGACAGTCTCGGCGCGCACTCGAGTGCAGAACCGTCAAATGGATTTATCTCACCCTTGATGACCTTGACACAAACTATGATTCTCATAAGTTTTCACCGTTATATATAGGCTCAAGTGCCTTTTGAACAGCCTTATATTTTTTGAACAACTGCTCATATTTTGCGGTATTTTCCGCATTCGGAAGGGTTTCGGAAACCACCTTGTTGCAACGCAAAACCGCATCTTTCACGTCCTTGAAGATTCCCGCAGCAACACCCGCAAGCATTGCACTGCCAAATGAAGAATCTGCATATTTCATTTCAACAAGCTTTAGACCCAAGGCATCAGATATCATCTGTCTCCACAGAGGACTCTTTCCGCCTCCGCCGATTATGGCAGCGCAGTTTTCGTGCTCTATATTCATAGCATCAAGTGTCTTTTTGCAATCGAGCATACTCATGGCAACACCCTCAAGCACCGCCCTTGTAAAATGTGCCTTTGTGTGAGATGCCCTCACGCCGATAAAATCGGCACACAAATTGGGGTTTGCATAAGGTGTAAGCTCTCCGTTGAGATATGGATGAAAGACTAATCCCTGAGAACCGATGGGAATCTCGCACGCCATGTTATCAAGCGTTTCATAATCCCCGCCAAAAGTATCTCTGAACCAACGATAGGAAGCGGCACATGACTTTGTGGCAGTACCGGGATAAAAAAGACCCCCCACAATGTGCGAATAATTGATAAGGTTTCTGTCGGGAAAAGGTCTGTCAGTAATAACACAAATTCTTCCCGCAGTTGCAAGTTTTAAGGTCATTTGCCCTTTTTCCACCGCACCGCTTGCAAAAACCTCCATTACTGTATCGGTAGTGCCGCAAAGCACGGGTGTACCCTCACAAAGTCCGCACACCGATGAAGCAGATTCTGTTACATACCCCACAATATCCAAAGGATCCACAATACGGGGCATCATCGCTGTATCTATTCCAAGAATATCACACAGTTCTCCGCTCCACTCCATTTTATTTATATCAAACATCATGGAGCCTTCAGCTTCGATATAGTCTGTAACATAATCTCCCGTAAGCATATGTCTTACGTAGTCCTTGGCAAAAAGTATCTTTTTCACCTTTGACCAGTTCTCGTGCTCGTTGTTTTTTATCCATAAAAGCTCGGGCAATGACCATATGGTATCGGGGCTGTGCATAACCTGTTTTTCGATTATTTCGCCAAAGTTTTCCTTAAGATAGCGCACCTCCGCGGTACTTCGTGTGTCAGTCCAGTATATTGCGGGGCGGATAACATTAAAATCGTCATCCAATATCACTGCAGTGTGCGTCGCTGCATCCAGCGAAACACACGCGATATCGGACGGAGAAACACCGCTTTTGCTGAGCACCCC
>JAFYUY010000112.1 GCA_017549405.1 Clostridia bacterium
CGTTCATGAGGAATTCACCCATGAGACCCTTTTCGCCGGTAGCGGGGTTACGTGTGAATGCTACGCCTGTGCCGCAGTCGTCGCCCATGTTACCGAATGCCATCATCTGTACGTTAACAGCGGTACCCCAAGAATAAGGAATATCGTTGTCACGACGGTAAACGTTTGCACGGGGGTTGTCCCAAGAACGGAATACGGCCTTTACAGCGCCGATAAGCTGCTCTTTAGGATCGGTGGGGAAGTCGGTGCCGATCTTGGACTTGTATTCAGCCTTAAACTGGTTAGCAAGTTCCTTGAGGTCGTCAGCGGTGAGGTCAACGTCCTGTGTAACACCCTTAGCTTCCTTCATTTCGTCGATGAGTTCTTCGAAGTACTTCTTACCAACTTCCATAACTACGTCGGAGTACATCTGGATAAATCTTCTGTAGCAGTCCCAAGCCCATCTGGGGTTGTTAGAGCTCTTTGCCATATATTCAACAACGTCTTCGTTAAGACCGAGGTTGAGGATGGTATCCATCATACCGGGCATGGAAGCGCGCGCACCGGAACGAACGGAAACGAGAAGGGGGTTTTCCTTATCGCCGAACTTCTTGCCGCAAACTTCTTCCATCTTACCGATGTATTCGTTGATTTCTGCCTGGATTTCGGGGTTGATCTGACGACCGTCCTCATAATATTTTGTGCAGGCTTCTGTGGAAACAGTGAAACCCTGGGGAACGGGGAGACCGATCTTGGTCATTTCAGCACGGTTTGCACCCTTACCGCCGAGGAGTTCACGCATGTCTGCATTACCCTCAGTAAAGAGATAAACATACTTTTTGCTCATGTATTTTTCCTCCATATAAAATATTTGCATAATTTCGCAAAAATTATTATAACACAAATCGAATAAAAATTCCATAGTATTTTGGGAAATTTTGCACATTTACACACTTTGAACAAATCGGATAATTTTAGTGCCGTGTTTTTGTACGTTTCATACAATTTTGTATCAAAAAATCAGGCTTGTAAACCCGTTTTACGGGATAATGGTGAGGGTAAAATCTTTTCCTCTATTTGTTTTTTGCGAAAGCTATGGCAAAGGCATTTTTTTATTATTGCCGCCACAAATGAGGTAAAACCGTGATTAAGGCTGTGAGTCGGCTCGTCATATTCCCAAAGTGTTTCGGTCATTTCCGCCATATGTCTGAAATAAAGTCTGATGTCTTCAATAGCTTTGTCATATTTTCCTGCATTTGCAAGAAGATACAGACGGATCATATAGCCGAGAAATATATTTGCTTTTGCAATTTCGGGATAACACCCGCTCACATTTCTTGAAGGGCCGAAATCATTTACAAGGCGTTCCCAAAGCACCGGATGAGTTTTTTCTGACACTATGCCACAGAAAAAGGCATAGTACTGGCACGCCTCCGTACATTCTCCGCTATTGTGCGCAACACCGTTTTCGTCATATACAGCATTGTCACAAAACCACTGTCCGTCGAAGGATTTTTCGAGTATCACCGATGAGAGCTTTTGAGCCTTTGCTTTCATACTTTCATCTTCATAAAGATTTCCCGCGGCTTTCAGCATTTTGCAATAGAGCATATTCAATGGATAATTTATATCCTGAATAAGCTCATCCGAACGGGAATAATCTATCAGCACCCACCTGCCTGCTTTTGAAAGCAAACCGTCGCTGTTCTCGTATTTCTTGAAAAATTCCACAAGAGCATATATCCTGCCCTTTGCCATATCCAAAAGTGTGCGGTCGCCTTCTCTTTCGGTTATATAAGCTTCAAGCTGTAGCACATACCACATTGCCCAATTGGGAATAAATCCATGGTCATGATGGTCTGCGGGATAACAGCTCGTTATCATTCCATCGGGGATATTGTCGAATTTGTCACGCATCAGATAGTGCTCGAGAAAAGCTGTTTCGACAACACTTTTTCCGGTCAAGGCTTTTTCTGCGTGTGAGATAAAAAAGCTATCGCAAAGCCACGGGGCACGCTCTCTTGTGGGACAGTCCATATAAAGGTCAAGCACGTTCGCCCTGAAAGAAGAAACAGCTGCATCATATATTTTTTTAATAACAGCATCATTCATTTCGGGAGGCGGCAAAACAAGCTTTGACGGGAAATCAAATCTTATCAGTTCCGCATTATGAATCGTTGTTTTTGCCGTTGCATACAGCTTAAAATATTGCATCGAATAGGGTTCAAACATAAAAAGTTTTCGTCTTCCTGCGGGCAAAGTCCATTTTACCGCGCTGCAAGCAGGCAAGCGCATAAAATCGACATCGCCTTCTGTCAGCATTTCATCAAACGCACCGTAAAGCTCCCCTCCCTCGGTTTCTATATCAAGAACTATAAATCCCGCCAAGACCTTTCCCAGTGAAAAAATTGCATACGAACCTTCTTCAATCGTATATTCCGTTGCGCAAATGTCGCAAACTTCGCCGTTAATCCCGAAAAGTCCGTTCATTTCTTCGGAAAGCTCGCATTCGAGATCTTCTCTCGGAAAACCTTTGATATAATCACATATCCCGCATAAAGACCAGTCATCATATATTCTTCCCGTTGGTCTGAGCTCAAAATCTCCACATTTTATAACTTTTTCAAAAGGTGCTCTCTCATATTCCGCATACGGCACCTGCCTTTTAATGGATATCAGCGAAGGAAAACATTCCTCACACAACGGCTCGGTATCTTCCCTGTTCAGATCATAAACCTCAACAAAGGGGCGCTGGTACGAATATCTCTGAACCTTACGGAGCCTTGAGTTTTTTTGACGGATAACAAATCCACCTTTTCCCGTTGCCGCAAGAAGTTTTTCACTGCAAACAAGCTCTGCCTGAAGATAAGGGGGTTCATCCATTACATAATAACTGTTCACATTATACCCCGCAACAATTATTTCAAATTCCTTGCAAGGCGGTATCTTCAACTCATCAACACGCTGATAGCCCTGAGCTGTTCTTGCAGGTCCTGCTGCAAAAAGCTCTCCGTCAACAAATATCTGCCATAGATTTCTGCCTGCAATATGCAAAACACAGTCGTTTTCTATGGCGAATTCCGGCTTGAAAGAAAGGGTTATATTCATCTCAGATCTCAACCTTTTGCCCCATACCGGCAAGGCATATAAAAACTCAAACCTTTCCATAATATCCACCCCTTTGTTCTCGCCCTTGTTGTTTTTACTCTATTTTAACGCAAAAAAAGCAAAAGTCAATACCTTATTATTCAAAAGTTTCACTATTGACTCATCACGAATACCACGGCAAAAATAAAAATTCCCAGCCTCCGAAAATTTGTTAATTTACACAATTTGTTATTTTTTTGACACTTATGACAAGAAAAGACCACCGGCAAAACTGCCGATGGCCCGAAAACAAACTTGTTAATTTATTTTCACGGAATTATGCAACAGTCCATGAACCGTCGCCGTTGTCAGTTGCAACACGTTCGTTTTACACATTTTTTGCAATTTATCAGCGTGCGACGCAATATGATCGGGTATTTTTCACCAAAATATTGCGCTGTACGCGAATGATATGCGCCCAATTATCGTTTTTCAAAATAAGGAAGCACTGAAATCGGAGCATCGACGGTAACGGTTTTACCACCGTCAAATATCTTTTCACCGAGATATGCCCATCTTCCCTCGGGAAGTTTTACCTCACGCACGGTCTTTCCTTTTTCTGTCACGGGTGCCACAAGTATTCTGTCACCCAGCATAAACATATCTGTAACGCGCTCATAGCCGCACTTCGGAAATTCATATTCCATATATCTCACAATGGGCTCCCCTGTTTTTGCAGACTGCTCCGCAAGAGAAAGAATATAGTGAGCATACTGTATGTGAAGTCTTGCCGCACGCAGGCAAAGCATCGCATTTTCTTCCGAAAGAACTCTCCACGGTGCTGCAGAAAACTGCATCATGGGCATAAGTGCCGCACACTGTGCATAGCGCACAAACAGTTCCTCGTCCAGTCTTTCCGAAAGACCTTCACCTCGGAAAAACGACCACTCTCCCCCGCCTATCATATCCGGGCAGGTGTAGGCATAACCCATGATGCCCTGTGCAAGAATATTGGGAATAAGAGAAGCCATTCCACGTCCGTCCCAGCTGTGGTACTTATCGGCAAGGCGCTGTACCAGAGGATATCCCTGACATCCCACGCACGCACGGTATTCGTTATATTTATAGTTAAGTCCGAATTTTGCCCAAAGCTCCGAAAAAACATTGGGAGATGTTTCGCCCAGCGAGATCTTGTCGTTCACATAGAACCTTGCATCGCCGGCATCGAATTTAAAGCCGTCAATTCCGTATTGAGCACAAAGCTTTTTGAGTTTAAGGTCGTACCACAGCACCGCCACGGGATTTGAAAGATCAATAGTTGCGGAATAACCGTCCCACCATTCGTGAAGTGAAGGCTTGCCGGCCTCAGTCTTTGTGAGAAGATCTCTTTCAAGAAGCTCGCGGAATTCGGGACTGTCGGGAGAAATGTAAGGGCAAGTCCAAAGCATGACCTTAAATCCCATGGAATGCAACTTATCGGTCATAGCCTTCGGGTCCGGGAATCTTTCAGGATCAAATTCCCAGCATCCGTAGTATTTCTGCCAGGCATCATCTATCATAAGGATCCCCGCGGGGTATCCGTTATTTATTATGCCCTCGGCATAGTTCAGAATGTCTGCCTGATTCTGATCGTAAAGCAGTTCTATCCATGTGTTATACTGGGGAGTTTCAAAGAACTCACGGGGCGGGATACCGTCCTTGGGCGGAAAATGTTCCTTTGATGCCTCAAGATATGCCTCTTTCAAAGTACTTCCCGCACATATCAATTCAATAACGTTTTCGGTTTCAATGGTTATGATGCCGCCTTTGGCAGATATTTTAAAGCAAGTGTCGCTGTAAATATATCTTCCGCAGTTCGATATAAGAATGGGGCAAACCTGATTTGATGTATAGTTAACGGTGAAATCCGCTGCGTAGTTTGAACTTGCATCAATAGGAAACTGCATTCCGTCCTGAACACAAAGACCATACCAGCATTCGTTATCAAGCATTTCCACTGTATATTTATTCATATTGTGCACCTCTTGCAAAAACCGACAAACGGGATACCCAAAATTTCAGGGTATCCCGGATAGTCGGAAAATATGATCAGTTATTCTTTTCCTTAAGAAGGTCGCGGATCTCAGTAAGAAGTACTTCTTCAGCAGAAGGCTTGGGAGGAGCCGCAGGCTTTTCTTCTTCTTTCTTCTTTGCAAGAGCCTCTGCCTTTGCGCGGATACCCGCAACAACCTTTACCATCATGAAAATGCAGATAGCAATGAGGAAGAAATCAATGATGTTCTGAATGAACATACCGTAGTTGAGCGTGAGAGCCGCAACTTCTTCAATAACTTCACCTGTTGCTTCATCAATTGCGGTCTGTGCGGGGCGAAGGATAAGCTTTGCTTCGCTGAAATTAACTCCGCCGGTTGCAAGGCTGATGAGAGGTGTGAAAACGTCTGCCACGAGCGATGACACAATCTTTCCGAAAGCGGAACCCATGATAACGCCGACAGCCATATCCATTACGTTGCCCTTGGTGATAAATTTCTTGAATTCGTTTAACATTTTTGTTCTCCTTTTTATGTAAATTTAAAAGAAACCGTAATTATTCGTAAACTTCACGCTTGAGCACACCGACATACGGCAGATCGCGGTAAAGCTCATTATAGTCAAGTCCGTAGCCTATAACAAATTCGTCGGGGATAGAGAAACATCCGAAATCAACGAAAATGGGTTTTTCGCGGCGATCGGGTTTATCCAAAAGAGTGCAAATTTTGATATCCTGCGCTCCGTGTTCACGCTTGAGATAATCCACCAGCCAGTAAAGGGTATTTCCCGTATCAAGGATATCCTCCACGATAAGCACGTTATATCCCGAAAGGTCCTTTTTCTCAAGCCCTGCCTTTATAACGATATTTCCCGTGGAAACAGCACCCTTGCCATAGGACGAAAGCTTCATAAAATCCACTTCCAGCGGAAGTTTTAATTCTTTCATAAGATCTGCCATAAACACAACAGAACCTTTTAATATGCCGAGAAGCAGGAGTTTTTTATCGGAATCCGCATAATATTTTTCAATATCACGTGCAACGGACTTCACACGCTCACTTATTTCTTCTCCGCTGCAAAGAACTCGTTCCACAACATTTTCGTAATCGAGATTCATGTCACAATCCCTCTCTTTCAGTTATTTTGCTGATTTAACTTTTCATTTCTTTCGCGCTCTGCCTGAGAAAGCCTGAGATAAAGCGGAGAAAGCTTACTTCCCGTAAATTCATCCGCACAAAATCCCTTTGTGTTTATTATATCCCATGCACCTTTAGCCACAGAAAAAGCACGCTGATAAAGATCCTTTGCGGAACACAGTGACAGCTTTAATGTTTTACCGCCCGGATAATCCGCCGCAAGGGAGTGATAAAGCACGGCACCGTCACCGCAAACGATTATTTTTTTTGCCGAATACTTTTCACAAAGCTCATCGGTAAGCTCATGCGCCGTTATCACTCTGTCATCGCACAAGCGGACAAGCTTTCCGCGACGAACGGTAAACAATGCATTGTAAAACTGCTCGCGGCGCGCATCCATAAGAGGACAAAGCACTGCACCCGATCCGTAATTTTCGATATTACGGGCAAGACATTCAAGGGTCGAGAGCGGAATGCACGGGATCTTATCCTGCATAGCAAAGGCAAGCCCCTTAATTGCGGAAACACCGATCCTGACACCCGTGAATGAACCGGGCCCTGAAGTTATTGCCATGGCAGATAAATCGGAAAGTTTTATTCCGGAAAAAGACAATGCACGGTCTATCATTGGCAAAAGAGTTTCGCTATGGGTCACCGTGCTGTTGAGTGTAAGCTCGCAAACGGGAATAAGTCCCATTTCCTCATGCTGCGATGCAACACACACCGCGGCTGTTTTTGCGGTAGTATCGACCGATAATATATACATCAAAAGACCTCTCAAATAAAATGTGTATAACAACATTATGCATTATACATCATTTTACACATTTAATCAAGAGAATTTTCAAAATTCCGTCAGATAAAATCATTCTCGCACGATTTTCGACAAAAGAACATCGCGGTCGCGGCTCTCAATGACTTTTATTATTCCGTTTGCAACACAATCCGAAGAATTTTTAGCCACATATACCTGCAAATGAGTTTTTTCAGCCACAAGGGTATCAAGCCCCGAAAGCTGAGCTCCCCCACCCGTCAGCATTATTCCGTTGTCATAGATATCGGCACAAAGCTCGGGAGGAGTAGCCTCAAGAGTTGTTTTTATAACATCCACAATGGAATTCAGCGGTTCTTCAAGAGCTTCTCTTATATCACTGGAGTAAACATTCATCGCAGCGGGAAGTCCCGTCAGAACATTGCGACCTCTAACCTCGGCTACACCAAAATCGGTCGATTCATGTGCAGAACCTATGGCTATCTTCAGATCTTCCGCAGAGCTATCGCCTATCATAACATTAAACTTTTTACGGATGTACGAAACGATAGCTTCGGTGCATTTATCTCCGGCGGTACGAAGAGACACGGAGTTTGCTATGCCCCCGAGAGAAATAACGGCAACCTCGGTGGTACCACCGCCGATATCCACCACCATGCACCCACAGGCGGCTTTTATGGGAAGTCCTGCGCCTATTGCTGCGGCAACGGGCTCTTCTATAAGCGAAACGCTTTTCGCCCCCGCCTCAAGAGCTGCTTCCTCAACAGCTTTTTTCTCAACATCCGTCACCCCGTAAGGAATGCATACTATGAGATTCGGCCTGGAAATAAAAATGCTGTTGCCGAGAGCTTTTCTCACAAATACGCGGAGCATCTCACTTGTGAGCTCAAAATCCGCAATCACCCCGTCACGCAAGGGGCGGATGCAGTTTACAAAAGGAGGAGTCTTCCCGTACATAGTTTTTGCCTCAGCACCCACGGAAAGCACTCTGTTTGTACGCGTATCGTATGTCACATATGACGGTTCGCGTATTATAATGCCATCATGCCTTGTGCAAACAAGGGTGTTTGCAGTACCGAGATCTATGCCAATATATGCTCCCGTCATTTGTTTTCCTCCGTCAAATTATTTATACTGTCAAGTATTTTAAGCGGATTGAGTGCCATATCCGCACAATCCAATCGGTGAACTTGATATCCGCGCATCTCCCATTCGCAAAGAGTCCGACACTCTCTGTCAAATGCAGCACGTGAACCTGTTTTTTCAAACACCGCAGCAACGTTTTTGCCGCCAATATCCAGAACAGCACTGTTTTCATCATGTGTTTCGCACACACAGAAACCGTTTTCCGACACAAGTCTGCCAAACTCAGAAACGCATGGTGATACGACACCTTCTTCGCCTGCCACTCTCATTTTGCCGAAGCTTTGAGCAAACGCTGCAAGCTTTAAAAGCTGCTTTATTCCGAAAGAGCCTGCTCTGTCGGGACATACATCAGGTGAAATAGAAGATACGACAACGATATTCCTTGCGCATCCCGAAAGAGCCGACGTGATCATATCGGAAATTCCTTGTGATGCCCCAAAAACGTCATCTAAAGCTCCGCATGAAGTACACATGGATGAAGCTTCGTCTTTGCCGAAAACGGTGGATATATAAAGCACATCACAGCAAACACTGCGTCTGTCTCCCGCAAATCCAACTGTTATCCTGCCGTCTGATAGCGCATCTCTCACTCCAACGCTCTTTTCCGCCACGGCAGAAAGCACCGAGCGGACAGCCGCACACTGTTCCGTGGTAAAAGTAAGAATATCAGCAACGGCAAATGCCTTTTCATCGTAAAGTTTTATAAGTTCAAGACCTATAGTCTGGGCTTCGAGCACATTTGTGCCGTGTATCTTGTCGTATGACGAAACAGCCGCTCTGCGGTACGATATTTTATCAGCAAGTCCAAAGCCGTTGTTTGAAAGACCTTGAATTTTCAATGTCGGCAGACCTGCGTTTTTGCAATCACACGCAAAGCACTCTTTTTCTTCTGAGCACTCGTAAGACATTATAAGTCTGTGACGGGCATTGTGCAAAAACGGTATGATTTTTGCAGTGTCACACAGATCGGATTCCGGGTATACCGCATTTTCAAAATCGCCCAGCATTCCCGCCATGGAGGGTTCTGCGATTATGATCGGGAACATGGCTTTTATGGTCTCGCAATATCGAAGAAGGATATCTTCCGCAGAAAACGACGGATCGCCAAGACTTTCCGAAAAAGCCGCCGCCTTTTCGGGGTTGCTTCTGATATACGCAGCACACGCATAAAGATGTTTTGCTCTTAACTCGGCAACATTTCGGTTAACACGTGCTTTATGAAGCTCGGCAAAGCGCAAAACATTGCCCGTATAATCGTGTGAAGACAAGAATGTTTTATCGTAAAGCGCTATCTGCTTCTGAGCAAGATATAGGAGAGAACGGGCAAATATTTTTTCCGACGACGGAGTATATGCGTTATTTTCGAAATATCGCACAAAGCATCCCAAACCGATCTTTTCGCACTCGGCACAGCATTTGTTATATTCGGCAACAAAACCGAGTTCCGCCGATGCATCTTTCCATCCGCAAAGAACTTTTTTCATGCCGTCAGCCGAAAACAATCCGCTGTCAAAGCTCATGTTGTAATAATCGCAGCAAAGAAGCTTTGACAAAGAAACGAAGCTTCCGTCATCCGAAAACATACGGTCAAAAAGCCCAGCAGCCCCAAGAATTCCCGCCGAATTCACACAATCGGCGCAATACTTTGCAGCTATCGGGAAGCTTGTTGCCGTACTTTTTCTCGATTCGGTATCGGTACCGTATATTTTCTTGAGCAGTATATCCGCGGTTTTTGTAAAATCTATAAGTTTTGAAAGCTTATTCCAATCGGTATTCTTTCCATTCCAATAACCCGCAAACAGTTCCTGCATCATAGCATCGTTCTGTGAAAATTCAGCCATAAGATCAGCATATGCATAAAGCAGGTTCAGAACCTCTGCAACGCTCTTTTTCTGAATATCGGAAGAAACGCTTACGGTACGGTAAGCATTTACCGTCTTTGTTATCTCGGAGTGACTCATAGTATCTGGGTTCAGCCATTCCGCAAGTAGTTTTTTTACATCAAGAGAATACACATCACGTTCGAATTCACAAAGCTCACGCTCGGTGTCCGAAATCTTAGCTGCAAGCGAACGTGTTTCGGCTATTCTTTTTGAAACCGCATAAATATCCGATAAAAGCAGTTTTTCGGTAATGCCGGAATCATATTCTTTTGAAACCAGCACAAGAAGGGACAAAAATGAATGAAGTGCAGGCAAAGTCTTTATATCGGAAATATCAAATCCTGCATTTTTCGCAATTCTTTCGCAGGATGCAGAAAGCTCGTCAAACTCTACCGCACATTTTTCGGCAAGATACGCGCAGGTCTTTTCTTCTCCCTCGCCCATGCATTCAAGCTTTGCATAATAAAGCGGATGGGTAATATATGGTTCCGCCCGTCTGATCGCAGAGCGAGCGCGGCAAAGTTTTATACTTGAAGAAAAGAGCTTAGTTACACTTTCCTTTCCCATATCGGGAAGGAAAATATTTTCAGGTTCAGGCAAAAGCAATTTTTCTTCGGCAGAAAGTCCCTCTCCCGCACGTATATATGCTTCTGCCGCATCGGCAAAGGAAAAATCAAAGGCATATCGGGATGTTTTAGAGCGGTTGTATCTGTCAAGCTTGCGTCGCAGTTCGTGGTATTCTTCGTCAAATCCGCTGTTTTCGTATGTCACATTTGCACGTGATACAGATTCGAGCTTGTTCTTTATAGCTTCTTTTATGTCATTCTCTCTTGAAAGGCTCAGCACCGCATCGGAGATAAAAAGCTCATCGAATCTGCGTTCAAGCTCCGAACGCACCACGGCATTATCACTGCAAAAAAGAGTTGTCTTTCCCGTCTTGACATTTTCAGATGCAACAAGTACCGATATGTTATATGAAGAATTGCCATCTGCATTTTCTGCAAGAACATCCCCGTCAAGAGCAGCAGCGCACACCTCGTATTCAGGTGACCCGAAAAATCCGACCGATGCACTTTCAAGCTCAGCAATTCTCTGATCCGAAACCTCGGGGGCAGATGTATTCGCATATTCAGCTGTACCGATGATCGCTGATGATATGCTGTCTGACATTATTCTTTCAGCCTTATCAACGATGGAAAATGCAAGAAAGCTGTTTTGATACGGCATATCCGTCACGGCACATTCTTTTATAAGCTTATATCCGCCATTAACGGAAGTGCAGAACTTTTCAAAACAGTTGATTATATTGTCAAGGCTTCCACCGGGGAAACCGTAACCGTCAAAGAATCTTTTTGCCTCTGGGTTTTCTTTGAGCTTTTCGCACAAGAGCCTGTTTACATAGGGCTTTGGAGCCAAAAACTCAATATAAACGATTCCCTTTTCCTCTTTCAGACTTACAGGATAAAGCGCTGCCGGAGCAAAACTTTTTCCGTTATGAAGAAAACCGCAGGCAAGATATATCTCAGAATGCATGTGCCCGCAAACATATTTTGCAACCTCGGCGGTCTCGTGCTGGCGCAGAAGCGTGGATACACAAAGCCTTTTTTCGTTTTCCGAAAGGACCTTGCGAAATTCCGATATACTCTCAACAGTATCCTGCTTTTCAGCAAATGTGAGTTCCGCACGTTTATATTCTGCGGGAACTATCATTGAGCATATTCCCTCAGACATGGATGCAAATCTGCGCATATCAAATCTGTCTGCCACACTGACGACGGAAAGCTTTTTTCCACATAACGCAAGCGATGATACCGCAGAAATATCCGAAAAGCATACGGGCAATGAAATATGTGATAAAAACGAAAAATTCAGCAAAGGGGTATGTGCAGTATCGGAAAGCCTTTCGGCATAATCCGAAAGCGAATGTTTTTTGCGTGCTTTTGGGGTACGAAGTCTTTCAACAAAGGCTTTTTCTTCACCGGCTGCCGCAAGATCAAGGCTGCAAAAATCCGCACCGCGCCTCAAAGCTTCGCATATATCAAGCGCAAAATACACATCCTGGGAAGACATTTCCTGTCCTGCAAGCGTGCAGGCATCGTAAATATCCACATTGTGACCCGTAAAAAGGCAGGATATGTCAAAAAGAGAAAGCTTGCCGTCTGATACTAATTCGGAAAGCTTCTCACCCGATGCGCACATCACTCCGAAAAGACTTTCTTCGCGGCAAACACCGCACAAAAAACGCGGTGCACGCGAATTTTTGATAACGGCAATTACGGGCCGAAGTCCGATATTAAGAGCACACGAGCAGAAGATCATCGCCATTTCCAAAGGCAACGCCATTTTGGAACGCTTGCAAAAAACCGTATCCGCATCTTCAAATTCTATATCATGGGACACAATATCGCAATCGCGCACGGAATATATCATTCTTTCCGAGCGAAGAGCGGAATACAGCCCTTCGAGGCTTTTTTCGCAAGCAGCAGTGATACGTTTGATCTCGGAACTGCACGGAGAGAGCATGGATGCAAAAATGAGGGGTGTTGCCGCATGGGGATATATCCTCGCCGGCAAAAGCGAAACATTGCAATCTCCGAAATATTTCACACCGTCAACCGTGACCTCAACGCAAATCTTGCCTGCAGTTGCAGATTTAAGTGTGCGGAAGAATTCTTCCTTCAAACCGCAATCGAAGTCCGAAAAATCAAATACCACATTTTCCCCTTCGGCCCCCGTGAAAATACTGCGCACGGGCACTTTGGAATGAGCGGTAAAAAAGCCCGCCTTTGACATACCGTACACGCTAAATGATACGTTCCGCACCTTTTCCATGGTGATGCCCGAAACACTTACGGAATAGATAAGCGGAGCCTTCACCTTGCACATTGCGAGAGAATACACCATACTTGCCGTTATGCTGACTTTTATGTTTTTCTTCGATTTTTCCGAGCTGAGATTAAGATTCATAAAAAATTATATTTCCTTTGACAATTTTATACACAATTATACGAATATAAGTATAACAAATTTTTGCGTTTATTTCAACAGTTTTTCGACGAAATTTATATTTTTACATTTTCATGGAAAGTAATCCCCGAGAATTCATTCCTGATGCAGTCAAGTATTTATAAGGGAAAATTTAAAAATATCGGCATAACCGAAGGCATATATAAGATAAATCACAGATCAAACATAAAAAAGCCGCTTGACTTTAGAAAAATATCTAAAATCCGGCGGCTTGTGTTTTGCTATGATGTTTTGCTCATAGTGAGATCAAAACGATTTTTTAACCACAATTTCAACATTTTTTCCGCGAACACCAACGATAATATCGTCAGCAAGCTTTGCAACGATAGAGCGCTCGAGTTCTGCGTATGCGTCTTCCTTTTCTTCAACTGCAGTTTTATAACTGCATAACGACCACGAGTATATATACCCTGCTTCAACCGACATTTTCGGATCAATATATCCGACTCCCATATTAAAGCCCTGATAATCATAAAACTCGCTTTCAGGCAACGCAAACGGCATAGTCGGATCGGATGCGGCAAGAAGCATTGTTTCCGCAACCGCTCTTATTTTTCCCATAACGCCTCTTGCAGCAGCATTTTTGCCGGATTTTGAAACCGAAATAAGTTCTTCTCTCAGGTCAATGTTCATATTATCAGCTCTGAGCTCCACATGAAGCTCGTAGTTACCGGCAATATTTTCTGCCCAGAACTCACCGCTGAAGTTTTGGATAAGTCCCGAAAGCATTCCGCAAAGCTCTTCTGCCAAAAGACGAAGTCTTAATGCTTTTTTATCCTCAAGAGCATTGTATGCGGTTACCTTTTCCACCTCGGCAAGAACGACCTTAAGGCAAGTTAGATCTTCATTTAATTTACAGATATTTGATTTCAATTAAAATTCCTCCTAATTCAAAGCAATGACAAGCGTAAGTACATTTTTGCCATCAGCATATTCATATTCCATGCTTTCCGTCATTTTCTTGACCATAAATATTCCAAGACCGCCGATCTTTCTTTCTTCGGCAGAAAGAGTAGTGTCAGGCTCAGCCGCCTCGAGAGGATTGTACGGAATACCGTCGTCAGTAAATGAAATGCGGAGCTTTCCGTTTTCTATACTGTAAGATATGGTGGCAAGGGTTGCATTACTGTAATTTACAATATTTGCATAAATCTCATCAAACACTATATTGATTTTATTTGCGATTTTCGGTACGATTTCAAGTTTAGCCGAAAGCGAATCCGCAAATAAACCTACCGCTGCAAGAGAATCACTGTCAGGCACGACCGAAATGCTTTCGTCGCCGAGTATCGCATCAAAGTTTATTGCAAGCATTGTAATATCGTCAAACTGCGGAGCAGTACCCACAAATTTATCAACATCTTCCTTAATAAGCTTGCAAAGGGTCTCGGGTTCTGTTCTTTCAAGCGAATTCACAAAATCGATAAGCCTTTGTTCACCGTAAAGCTCGGAGTTGTTATCCGTTGCCTCGGTCACACCATCTGTATACAGATAAAGCTTATCGCCCGGAGCAAGCTGCAGTACGTTTTTACGGTACTTAATGCCCTCCATACCCGCAAGGAGCATACCGCTTCGAGCTTTCATATACTCGAAGTTTTCGCCGTTCCTTTTAAAAAGCGGTGGGTTATGTCCTGCATTTGCAAACTTCATAAGTCCCGTTTTGGTATCTAAAATACCAAGCCACGCCGTTACGAACATTCCCGCATCGTTATTTTCGCAAAGCTTACCGTTTGCTATGGTAAATATTTCATCAGGCTCAAGTCCGCGCTCTGCAAGATCTCGGATAACAGTCTTTGCTCTCATCATAAACATTGCCGCAGGAATACCCTTGCCCGACACATCCGCAACAAGAAAAGCGATTGTCGAATCATTCAGCATATAAAAGTCGTAAAAATCACCGCCAACTTCCTTTGCTGTTATCATTTCGGCATAAAGCTTAAATGAATTGCTTTTCGGGAAAACCGTGGGCAGCGATGAATACTGGATCTGCTTTGCAAATTCAAGCTCCTTGTCTATTCTTGCCGCCGCTTCCTTGATATACCTTTTAAGCGTACCAACAGTCTGATTGATATCATCGGAAAGTGATGCAAATTCTTCATTGGAGCGAACATCCACCATAACATTCAGGTTTCCGTTTGTTATCTCTGCAAGACCCTTGTTTATTTTCCTCAGGTTATCGATTATGATCCTCTTAATAAGAAAATAAATAAGGACGAACAAAGTGGCAAATATGAGGATTTCCATGAATGTATTTACATACACCGAAACCTCTTTCATAAACATTGCCTCAAACTTTGGCATAGCTCCGACAATATAATAGCCTTCCACAAAACGATATGAGCAAAGGTACTCTTTATCATACACCAAAGCTTCGAAAATTTCGCCCTGTGATACGATTTCGGGATCAAACGTTATACCGATTTTTTGAAGCTCCGCCCCTTCAAAATCGCTTCTGTATGTCACAAGATTGAAGTTTTCATCGCAGATAGCAACAAAGCCCGAGTTGCCCACATGGCGGTTTTTAGATACCTCTTTTACATACTTGTCGATATCTGCCCTGAACTGCGTGCTGTCGTAGCCGACCTGAATAAATCCGCCGTCAGAAAGTGCGATCGCACCGTATTTTCTGAAAGTTACATCATCATAGGATGTCGGTCTGTAGTCCTGGATATACTGAGTTTGCGCTCCCTCAAGAAGTGCGGTCAGAAATTCATTGGACTGCCCACCGCTTGCCATATCATAGCCGATATAATCTTCCACATTTGAATCGCAAATATAACCGTTTTCATCAATTATATTGACTTCAATGACATTGTATTTTGAAGCAAGGCTCGCGAGCGATGCTCCGCCGGAATATTCTTCTTTTATACTTTCTGTCTTTCTCAGAAGATTGTCGTTCGATTCATCCAATATGTCCTGATACACATCAGAAAGGCTCGCTTCGATGGTTTTGTTGGTCTGAACCTCACTCATACCCGTCTGCAACACAGAAGAGAACGAGCTTGTTGCAATAAATGCGATCACGATACATATCGAAAGCCTACTCTGGAATGTCTGCGAGATCTGTTTTTGCTCTTTTTTTCGGGAAGCCTTTTCTCTGCTGATCACCGATACTACAAACACCGCGATTCCAACAGCCAATCCGTTGCCGATAACCATGGGCAATGTGCATATCTTTACGAATTCAAACGCGTATACCGCATCATCCATATTGGTAAAGAATATCATCAGCATATGGAGAACTTCCGTAACCATACCGATTCCCACGGCATAAAGCCAGGTCGGCTTCTTGTCGTCAAACATGAACTTGCGAAGTATTGCTGCAATAAATCCCGCAAGTATTGTTGATACGGAGCAAGCGATCTTGGTGTATGTTCCCGCAAGTTCAAAATATACGGCAACAAAACGATATATACCGCCCATAAGTCCCGCAATAATTCCCGCAGGAGCACCAAAGATAAGACCTGCACAAAGAGGTGCGGAATCTCTGACATTCATTATGGTTCCGTCGCCCAAATCAAAACCGCCAAAGGAAGTTGTTGCGAATATCGCCATAAGACCGAAAAGAACACCTATAATAAA
>JAFYUY010000113.1 GCA_017549405.1 Clostridia bacterium
ATTTTTGCGCTCGGCTTCACGGATACCCTGGATAATTACCTGCTTTGCGGTCTGAGCGGGAATTCTCTTGAAGCTTCTGGGTTTGATCTCGATCTGAACAAAATCGCCTGCGTTGTAGGACGCTTTTATCTTGCGGGCATCGTCCAGCTTTATCTGAGTGTCGGGGTTGAAGGTATCGAAGGGCTCGTCGCCGTCATCGTAGAAATCGAAATCAACGTCATCATCGTCGGTTTCATCCTGGGGTACAAGGGTGAGTGCAGAGGGGTCTACAACTTCGAGAAGCTTGTAAACGTGTATCTGCTGCTTTTCGGGATTGAGCTCGACCTTCATGTTGGAGCTGCCGGTTTCTTTTTTGAATGCGGTGAGAAGGGCAGCTTCGATCTTTTCGATCATGTAGTCCTTGGGGATGCCCTTTTCTTTTTCAAGCAGATCGAGAGCTCTGAAGAACTCTTTCTGTTCGTTAGCCATTTTTGTTTCCTCCGTTTATAAGTTTATATATTTGAATTCAAAAAAATGATTGTCGGTATATCAGAAATCTGCGATGGTGGAAAGCTTTGCCACGGATTTTCGTTCCAGAGTGATGCTTTCTCCGTTTTCGCGCGTAAAAGTCACGGTGTCGGCATCCTCATCGTGGGATTCAAGCGTTGCCGTAAAGCTTTTGCTTCCGTCAAGTGCGGTATAAAGGCGAACCTGAACGCGCTCTCCCAGGAAAGCTTCGATATGAGTATGATTTTTAAGGTCACGTTCGAGTCCGGGCGAGGATATTTCAAGGCAATATGCGCCCTCAATGGGGTCTGCCTCATCGATTATGGGTTCAACGGCATCGTTTACCATTTCGCAGTCCGTAAGGCTTATGCCTTCCGGGCGGTCAATGTATATAACGAGGTTCCATCCTCCCGCATCTTTAACATATTCAACATCCCATAAAGTGCAGCCGCATTCTTCCACCGCATCACAAACGAGTTCGCGCACGGTTTCGGCTATGTTTTTTTTCTTTGGCTTTTTTTCCATAAGATTGAAACGCCGTCCTTTCCGCAAAGATACGGAATTTTGTGCCGAAATAAATTTTAAAGAGCGGTTTTGCAACCGCTCTTTACTCTCCGTATCATATTTTCGCATATATTATAACACAAATATTTTCCATTTGCAATAGTTTTTTTCAAAAATCACAAAAATTAATGCAAAAACCATGTTATTGCTCGAAATCTTTTGCGATCATATCGAGCTCTTTTTTGTATTCGGGTGATAAATCCGGGTTTTCGAGCATAAATTGTGAGATATACTTGCGAGTTGCCGCACAGTTTATCGGTCTGGGTGAATCCCCCAATATTCTCTGCATATTCTTATATTTAATAAAATGAAGAGTTTCTTCGTCCGGACCGATTGCCGAAAAGACTTTCTCTCTTACAACAAAATCGTCCCCGTCACCCAAAGCCTTCGTCAAAAGAAGATAAACCTCGTTGTTGTAACTGTCGTTGATCTTTGTGTTGGTAACATCAGATCCCCACAAAATACGATTTTTATATACTTTGAAAAATTCGCGGGCATGAAGCGGATTTTTCGAAAAATCGCTGAACATCTCCCAGCCGGGAGTGATGTCGAAATTTACCGAGGGATGTTTATCCAAAAACTTTGCAGCGCAGTCAAGGTCCTCCGAAAGAAAATAAAAATGTGCAAGTGTGAGATTGAGCGCGGGGAATCTGCAAAGAATTTCATCTACCTCAGCGTAAAGCTGCTCTTTGGTCAGAAAGCTGCCGTCCCCGTAATAACAGTAAGCATCCGGCTCGCGCCAGAAATATTCGGGATCCGCCACGTGCATCGTAATAGGAAAATTCAGTTTTTCAAGTTTTTCGTAAACAAGATCAAAAACACTGTCTGCAAGCGAGAAGCCAAGCCTTTTACGCAGATCGGGTTTGCCTTCCAGGAATTTTATTCCGTCAAATCCCATTTCAAGTCCTTGTTCAAGCTGTCGGAGATAATCCTGTGCCGAAAGACGCTTTTCGAAATTATGAGAAAGGGACATATAAGCAAAAATTTTCGGAGCCATAGTTTTTTTCAGCCACAGACATTTGAAATTGGAATGGGGCATGTCGTTTTCTTCCAGCCATGCACAGTAGGCAAGAACTGCGGCTTTATCTATGCTGTGCTTTTTCATAAAGTTCCCGAAGTATTCTGAGGATTCGTTAAGTGAAAGCTCACCGTCAAAATGAAAATGAGAATCTGTAAGCATAATTACCTCCACGGTGTTTTTTCGTTAAATCAATAATACCACGTGATTTGATGTGTGTCAACATATGATTTGTGTTGACAAATAAAAAAAGAACTGATATTATATATCCGCAGGAACTTTTTCGGAATTTCTGCGTCTTTTATAATATGGAAGAAAAGGAAAGTGAATATGAGTAAAATAAAATGGAAGGGCGGAGCACTTACAGCGCCCGTTCCGCCTGCGCTTATCACATGTTCCGATGGTGAGCATGACAATGTTTTTGCTGTGGCGTGGACGGGTATAACCTGTACGCAACCGCCAAAAACCTACATTTCCGTGAGACCGTCGCGGTTTTCTTACGATATAATTAAAAATAGCGGTGTGTTTGCGGTCAATCTCACAACTGAACAGCTTGTGAGAGCTGCCGATACGTGCGGTGTGCGAAGCGGGCGGGATGTGGATAAATTTCAGTTGTGTTCCCTCACAAAAGAACCCGCATTTCACATTGATTGCCCTTTGATTGCCGAAAGTCCGCTGTCGCTTGAATGCAGAGTGGACAGAATAATAAATCTCGGAAGCCACGATATGTTTCTGGCAGATATAGTAGGCGTTTCGGTAGACGAAGAACTTATAGACAAAACGGGCAAATTACGGCTTGACAAAGCCGGTATTGCGGCATATTCTCACGGTGAATATTTCGCTCTGGGCAGGAAGCTCGGGTGGTTTGGATTCTCAGTTTGTAAAAAGAAAAAACACAAACACGGCAAACGTTAATCATACGGACACAACTGTTAATAAAAAGTTTACAAATGCCTGTCTGTATTGATATTTGTTAAAAAATGCGTTGCGCGATGCAAAAAATGCGTTTTTTTCCCTTGAAACACCTTGTTTTTACTTGACAAATCATCATTTTTGGTTTATTATAATAGTTAAATATACTGCAATATAATGCTATCATTGGCAAAAGTGTACTTATGGCTTGGCATTCTGTTGCAAAATAATCCTGATACATACACAAACCGGGTAGGTATCAAGTACAAGAAAGGAAGAGAGTTATGAAAAAACTCAGAAACGCGCTGGCATTTGTACTGGCAGTTATGATGGTTGTTACAGCCATACCCTTTACTGCTGCAGCACAGGATAATGCCGGTAATTACGGATTTGCCGATTTCCCCACCGGATGGTCATGGGCTGCCATGGCAGAGGCGGTTGAAAACGGACTTGTCACCGGCTTTGGTGACGGCATGGTAAGACCCGGCGATCTGTTGACACGTGCCCAGATGGCGGCTATAATCAACAGAGCGTTCGGCGCAGAAACCAGAACATCCATAATGGGCATGTTTGCCGATGTTGCTCCCGAAGACTGGTTCTATACCGATATTGCAAAGGCTGTCAAGATGCAGACTTTTGCGGGTGACAGCAACAGATTGATGAGACCGTACGATCCCATCACAAGACAGGATGCGGTTCTTGTTATTGCGCGTGCGCTTGTTATTGCTTCCGATAAAGTGAATGCGCTTTCGCGCTTTACAGACGGAGGCAGTGTTTCCGAATATGCCGCAGGTGCGATGAATTCCTTTGTTGAACGTGGCTATATAAACGGTTACGAAGACGGAACAATCAGACCTCACGGCAATATCACAAGAGAAGAGTTTGCCCAGATCATGGACAACATCTTTGCAAAGTATGTAAGAACCGACGGTGCGTTTGCACTTGGTACATGCGAAGGTGAAGTTGTTCTCACGGGTGATTCTGTTATTCTCCGTGACACTTACGTTACCGGTGATCTTATCATCGGCGACGGTGCCGGTAACACAAACATCAGCCTTCTCAATGTAAGAGTTGACGGACGTATAATTTTCCGTGGCGGTGCAGAAAAGGTTACCCTCAAGAATATTACCATGGGCGATATGCTCGTTGTAAACGATGTTAACAACGATATCCATGGTCCCGTTGAGTTCCAGCATTACAGCACAGAAGCATACTTCAAGGATGCAGTGTATAATACTCCCGTTACGTTCCTTGACAGAACTCCCTACACTCCTTCCGCTTCCGGTAAAGGTCTCGGTTCTCACGACACTTACCGCGAAGGCGTATATAACGCAGGCACAGGTATAACCTCTCCCGGAACATCTATCGGTGGCGGTTCTATCTCCGGCGGCGGTGCAGGCGGTGGTGCAGGCGGTGGTACCGGCGGTACTACTACCAAAACTCATACCGTAACATTTACGGTTTCAAGTGTTCCCGGAGCAACTTTTGCCGATAACACTACCGTAAATAAAACGCTTTCCGTAAAAGACGGAGCGGCTATCGGTTCCGATAAATATCCTCAGGCAGTAAAATCCGGTCACGCATTTGGCGGATGGTTCATTGATGCAGATAACGACAACACATATGATACCAACGAAACGATAGTAAACATAAACACTCCCATCAAATCCGATCTTGTACTCAAACCGAGATTTACTCCCATTGTTGTTAAGCATACAGTAACTTTTGTTGTAAACGGAACTAACTATCCCGTTGAAGTCGTGGATGGCGCACTTATTCAGGATAGCGACAAACCCGCAGATATTATTCCCGAAGCAGGCGTTGATCCCGCTGATGTACGTGTTGTATGGCTTAAGGGAACTGAAGAATTCGACTTTACAACACCTGTAACTGAAGATATCACACTTACAGCTACTTTCTGGGTAGACATTACTTTTGATTATGCTGACCCGACAACAGATGTAGTTGTAGCCCTTCCTTACGGCACAAGCTTTACCGATAATGGTAAAACTCTTGAGGCACTTCCCGAAGGCTACGTTCAGTGGGTGGACGGTGAAAATGCGGCATTCACATGTGATACCAAGGTTTATGCTCATACAAGAGTTTATCCCAAGCCCGCTGATCCCGCAACCAAGCACGCAGTTGCTTTCTACGACAATAACGGCGCTCAGATCGATGAAACAGCTCAGATAATTCACGGCGAAACCGTTAATTTCCCTGCAGTTTCCTACGACAATGAAAATTATCGTCTGGAATGGTTTAATAAGGACACATCCGATGTGGTAGATCATACTGTTGCTTACACAGTAGTTGCACCCGTAAACTTCCAGTACAGACTCATCAAGCTTGTAACCGTAAACTTCTTCGCTGCTGACAAGACCACTCCTCTCGGTACCAGCGGAAAGATCGATGAAGGTACAACTCTTGATGCGACATTGATCGAAAATCTCAATCCTGCTTGTCCCAAGCCCGGTTATGAAACTTATTACACGCTTGCATGGAAGAATGTCAACGGAGATGCAGCATTCGATACAACAGCTCCCGTGGAACTTGATGACGGCGTATATGTTATTAGCGTTTACGCACACTGGACTCCCGTTGCTCTGTACACGGTTACCTACCGTGTAGACGGCAGCATGAAATATCAGCAGACAGACATCATGCCCGGTTTTGCTGCAAATGAACAGGCTCATTCCGACAGCACAAGAACATTCACCGGATGGTATGTGGTTGAAGACAATACTGTAACCGATACAAAGTTTGATTTTGGAACTGCTATCGTTAATAACTATGTACTCGAAGCAAAGTTCACAGTTGATGTAACTATCAATGTGCCCGGTGCAACTCCCACAGTAGTGACAATTCCCTATAGCACAAAGCTTTCCGAAAAGGACGGCTTTACAATGCCCGTACTTCCTGAAGGATACACACACTGGTACTACATTGCTGGCGGTGCTGAGCAGATCTTTACGGCAGATACGGTCGTTACAGCACACACTGCAGTTTATGCAAAGCCTGTAGTTCCCGAAGATAAGTGGACAGTAACCTTTATAGTTAACGGAACTCAGTACGGCGACATCGTTGAGGTTGAAAAGAACACAGCGATCCCTGCAGATAAGAGACCTCAGAACGTTGTTCCCGAAGCAGGAGTGGATCCTGATGATGTTCGCGTAGTATGGTACAAGGGAACAGAAGTATTCTCACTTGATACAGCTATTACCGAAGACACCATTCTTACAGCGAGATTCGAAGTTGATGTAATATTCAAGAACGAAGGCACACAGTGCGGTGTTGTAACCGTTGAATACGGAACAGCACTCGGCACAAACTTCCCCGCAGACCCTGTTCATCCTCAGTATCCCGACATCAATTTCATGGGTTGGTTTATTGAAGGCACAACAACAGAGCTCGAAGACACAACAGTTATCACAAAGCACACCACCGTTAATGCAAAGTGGCCTCTCACCTATACGGTAAGATTCTTTGATAACGACGGAAACGAAATGACAGCCGAAAAGCTTGAAGGAGTTACTTCCGGTGAGGCGGTTAATTTCCCGTCCGTTACTGTACCTGCAGGATACGAGCTTATCTGGGTTCTCAAGGATACAGATACCAAAGTTGAAGCACCCTACGCTATCTATCAGAACACAGACATTCAGTATAAGCTTCTTAAGCTTATCAAGGTGAACTTTATCGAGTATTGCGAGATCCCCGATTTTGATGATTTTGACAGCGTAAAAGAAGCTACAGTAAAGGATACCACAGTTTCTTCTCTCAATGCATTTGTAACAGATGCGGATATCGAAGCTGCAACAGATGCGATCGGATTGTTGAGCGATACGTACTTCAGCTACGGTATTGATATTACTGATCTTGATGAAAACCACGCTGACCTTTACGGCAGCTTTACTCCCGATGAAATATGGGGCGGTTGGTATTATGCCAACGGCAACACGCTTGAAAAATTCGATGCAACCGTTGAGATCACAGAAGATCTTCTTGATGATGACGGTGAGATGAATGTTTACTACGGCTTCAAGCAGCTTGCTCTTACAATAGCACTCGAATCCATGGTTGGTCTTGACCTTCCTGTTAACATTCAGTGGGTATTGTTCGACGAAGATCGTCAGTTTGCACAGTCCATCCTCGATGCACTTTACAGTTCAGAAAACAGAGCATCCATAGAAACAGCACTTAATGTTCCTTTCGAAAAGGCTCCCGAAACAACGGTTGACCTTGATGTTGCAGGAATGAAGATTCAGTATTCGCCTATCACAAAGGTAGGTAACGATTACAGACTCATGAATCCCGTAATCGATTACAGACTCATAGACCTTCTCGGCGAAGATACTATCAGAGATTACACTGACGATTCCATTGAAGACCTTCTTACCGATCCTTCCCAGATCCAGAACGTAACAACAGCAATCGAAACTATCCTTACAAAAATCGCAACCAGCGATGCTGAACTTATCTACTTTGATAATTACATCATGGCTCCAGGTCACGAAGCGTTTAAGAATCAGATACGCAACGAAGTTTATGAACGTGCGTTACCTGCAGCATTTGATGAAGCAAAGTTGCAGATTGAAGAAGAACTCAAGGCACAGTTTGGCGATGCGTATACCAACTTCATGCCCACAGATCAGGAAATCATGGCAGAGGTTGAAATAGAAGTTGAGGCAGAAATAGACGCTCTCATAAATGATCCGGTAGCGAGAAGAGATGCCATCCGTGAAATATGTGAAGATGATACCATGAGACGTACGCTCGCTGAACATATTGACGAAAGCATACAGGAAAATCTTGAGGATCCTGATGCTGACCACGGATTTGTTGATGAAGTTGTTGCAACTGCCAAGACATACTATTCCGATATAATCGAAGAATTTATTGCAAGTCTTAAGACGAATGATACATTCTATTATGACGAAGAGCGTCAGTTTATAGTTTATGCACTTTACCGCAAGCTCAACAACACAACATACGATGAAGTCGTTGCAAAGCTTCCTGCAGGAATCAAAAAGGTTCTTGAAGAAGAAGTTCTCGAAAGAATCTTCAACGAAACTCTTGGTAACTATAAGGCTGAGGTTGAAGTTGCAAAGAATGCTCTTCAGGCAAACGCTGCAACAGCAAGCGGCAATATAAGCTGTTTTGCACACATATCTATCAATCCCATCACCGATGTTGTTGCTCCCGCGTATGACAAGTATTGGGAAAAAGTAGATGATAAGGCAGCAGGTTTCGAATGGTACGAGCAGAATCCTTACATCCAGATCATCGAAGATGAAATGATCCACTACAACACATTCGTTGCCGCAGAAACTGCTTCCGGCGACTACAGCGGATATAAACTCAAGACTGTTTCCGAATATTACGGACTTGTTTATAAGTTTGCTGTGCTCACATATGATGCAGGTCAGTGGTTCTTCGATAATGTCCCCGAAAACGAAATCGACGATGTTCTTGAACTTGCAGTTGACAGAATCGGCGGATATTATGACAGACTCACAGCTAAGTTCTCTGCGCTTTCCACCGGCAAATTTGATGCAGCTTATGATAAAGCTCGTGCCTTCATGAATAAGCTTATCGGCAAGGATACACGCGGCATGGTTGAAACCGAAACAGAGTCTGTTGTCGGCAAGATCGACGGCGCATATGCAAAGGCAATCGAAGTAGTGCTTGAAAAATCCGGACTTGATCTTTCTCAGACGATCACAGTAACTGTTGCAAACACTTGCGATTCAATCACAATTGCTCAGGGTGGTAAGACAATAGTAAAGACCATACCTGACATCGCAAAGGATATCGAAGCTGCAGGTCATGAGGCAAGCGTGAACGGAACGGTGATCACCGTTGACGGAAAAGCGTTTGATGTGGTAGATTACCTTACCAAGATCACTGCAAAGAGCGGCAGAGTGTTTGAAATAAGCTTTGCAGACAATATTGCAAGTGGTGCGGTAAATACCGGTTTGATTCCCGATTACTTTGCATCTTACAAGCTTAATTTCAAGACTAACGATTATGCTGAGTTTAATATCGGTATCTGCTGATCACGCTTTGAGGTTTACTTGTAATTAGTTGTTAAGTCAAATAACATCACTTTCGTGGGCAAACTCAATGTTTGCCCACGACTTGACAAAACCAATATTTCACCAAAAAGAGGAAAATTATGAAAAAAATACTCTCATTGATCTTATCGGCATTTTTGCTGGCTACAAGCTGTGTTGCTCCGGTATTTGCCGATAATACAGATCTTCCCACAGGCGACAATATGCTCGTTATTGCCCCGAATCCTATGGCAAACGCGGCAATTTTCAAAGACGTGGAAAAGGATTCTGGTCTTGAAACTGCCCTTAAAAAGCTCGTTGATGCGGGAATAGTTAAAGGCTATGAGGATGGCACATTCCGTCCCTCCTCCACACTTTCCAGAGCGGAATTTTGCCGTATGGTAAATCAGCTTTTCAAGTACACCGAAAAAGCTGATTACGGATTTTACGATGTACAGCAGACAGACTGGTTTTACGATGAAGTTCTGATTGCAAAAAAGCAAGGCTATATTCAAGGCTTTGAAGATGCAACTTTCCGCGGCAATAGCAAGATCACCAGAGAACAGGTATGCACAATTCTTAACAGAATTCTCGGCTTATATGTTCTTTACGATGTTCAGATCTCAGATACAGTTTCCGATTGGGCGCTCAGCAGCGTGCAGGCGGTTGTTTCAAATGGATTTATGAGTCTTGAGGAAGGCAACACATTCCGTGCGACTCAGGATATTACCCGTCAGGAATTCGCATATCTGTTTGTTCCTTTCTGTGATGCAACAAATCCCAATCCGGATGGCGGAAACACCCCCGGTGGCAATGAAGGCGGTAATACACCCGGTGGAAACACTCCCGGTGGTAACGAAGGCGGTAACACACCCGGCGGAAACACTCCCGGTGGTAACGAAGGCGGTAACACACCCGGCGGCAACACTCCCGGTGGTAACGAAGGTGGCAATACACCCGGTGGAAATACTCCCGGTGGTAACGAAGGTGGCAATACACCCGGTGGAAATACTCCCGGTGGTAACGAAGGTGG
>JAFYUY010000114.1 GCA_017549405.1 Clostridia bacterium
AATCACCTTGTCCATATTGTGGCAATAAATAAAAACCCAATTAGGGTTTTTATTTTTTGTGTAAAGATAATCCATCTTATTCAAATCTTGCCTTTCAAAGAATGCGAAAGGGGTCTTTGTATGATAGTTCTTTCCGTTTTTTCTCTTTTCCAAACTTTGGATACATGGTATTCAACTGATAATCGAGGCAATGATACTTTCTAAACTTTTTATATTTTTTCGCCCGCTATTGAAATCTGCACGCATTTATGCTAAAATATATTCAAAATAACAAGGAGTTTTTTATGAAATACAAAAGCGTTCTTTTTGACCTCGACGGCACTCTCACCGATTCGGGCCCGGGCATACGAAACGCAGTGTGCCATGCGCTCAAAAGATTCGGAATAGAAGAGCATGACGAAAGCGCCCTCAACCGCTTTATAGGTCCTCCGCTTTATGACAGTTTTATGCGTTTTTACGGAATACCTGCAGATCGTGCAAAGCACGGGGAAAATTATTTCCGTGAATATTACAGTGACAAGGGCATTTTTGAAAACTCCGTTTATGACGGGATTCCCGAATGTCTTGAAAGGCTTAAAAATAACGGGGTTTCGCTTTTTATCGCCACTTCAAAACCCGATTTTATGGCACAAAAGGTCATATCGCATTTTAACCTTGACAAATATTTTGAATTAATAAGCGGAGCAGATATTGAACGCGGAATAACTGCCAAAAGCGATGTTATACGTCTTCTTTTTGAAAATCGCAGTGATATTCAGCCATCTTCCTGCGTTATGGTAGGCGACCGTGAGCACGATGTTTACGGGGCGGCAAAGTTTGGTATTCCATGCATCGGTGTTATGTGGGGCTACGGAAGTTCCGAAGAATTCTCCCGCAGCGGTGCACTTTGCACGGTAAATACCCCGAATGACCTTGCTGAATATATTTTATCGTAAGTGCCTCACAATGCATATATTAAATAAAAAACAGCAGCACCGATAATTATGCCTGCGGCAAAGAAAGCATACTTTTTCACGGCAGATTCCTTTTTACGCTCGGGCAGCTTCACTCCCGTGCTTTCTGCTATGATGCGCTCTGCTTCGGCAATAAAATCACGCTCGGTCTTTATTTTGCAATGGGGTTTTCCGCTTTTAAGCACAAAATACGCCTCTTCAAAAAAATCGCTGCCCGTGTCTTTAAGCACTATCATTCTTCTGGAACATCCCTTTATCATAGCTCTGTTTCTCCTTTTTTCGTGTTAACAGTATTTTTGACGGGAGCAGCATACAATATTCATGTGAGGTGACAATTTTTGGATATAGGATCCGTAATTTATACTTGCGCAGAAATTCTTGCCATCGTAGTTTTTGCTTTATCAGGTGCCATGACAGGAATAAAATACGGACTTGATATGTTTGGTGTGGTCTTTCTCGGCGGTGTTACCGCCCTTGGCGGAGGAGTCACAAGGGACATTATGCTCGGCAGTTTCCCTCCGCTCATGTTCCGCGATTACAAATACCTTATAACTGCGGTGATATCATCTTTAGCCGTATTTGCTGCAGCCTATTTTTTTAAAGACAAGTACAACGAAGCAAAGCACGAAGTAGACCGCATAAACAACATTTTCGATGCGGCAGGACTTGGACTTTTCACCGTGGTGGGAACTCAGACGGCAATAGATGCAGGATTTTTTGACAACGCATTTTTCTGCATTTTTTTAGGTGTTACCACAGGTGTGGGCGGCGGAATTTTGAGGGATATTATAATACAGTCAACCCCCATGATCCTGAAAAAGCATATCTATGCCATAGCATCACTTGTGGGAGCAGTAATGTTCTACACACTTTGTTATTTCGGTGTGGAATACATCACATCCCTTTTCACTTCATCCTGCATTGTGTTTGTTATAAGAATGCTTGCCACAAAATATAAATGGAATTTTCCAAAAGCATAAAGGAGTATTTTATGATCTATTTTGAATGTGATTATCACGAAGGGGCACACCCCGAAATTTTGAAACGTCTGTGTGACACAAATATGGAGCAAACCATGGGCTACGGAGTAGACCCCCACTGTGAAAACGCGCGCAAAATTATACGCAAGGTGTGCGGACGTGAGGATGTGGATGTTCACTTCCTTGTTGGCGGAACGCAGACCAACACAACTGTGATCGCGTCGTGCCTTAAGCCTTATCAGGGTGTTATAAGCGCCTGCAGTGGCCATATAAACGTACACGAAACAGGAGCAATAGAATCCACGGGACACAAAGTTCTCTCCCTTGAAAGCTCCGACGGGAAAATCACGGCACACGCAATAAAGGCATATATTGATGCTCATTTTGCCGATGAATCCGTGGAGCATACCGTTCAGCCGGGCATGGTATATATATCATTCCCCACGGAAAACGGAACCATATATTCAAAATCCGAGCTTTCGGAAATATATTCCGTGTGCCGCGAATATGACATACCGCTGTTTATTGACGGTGCGCGTCTTGGTTACGGCATTGCCGCCTCCAACGGGGACATTACCCTTTGCGACATTGCTTCTTTGTGCGATATATTTTACATAGGAGGCACAAAAATAGGAGCACTTTTCGGTGAGGCTGTTGTTATTACAAACGAAAAACTCAAGCACGATTTCAGATATATGATAAAACAGCGCGGAGGTATGCTTGCCAAGGGAAGACTTTTGGGCATTCAGTTTGAAACACTGTTTGACAATGGGCTTTACTTTGACATTTCCCGCCATGCCGTAGATCAGGCATTAAAGATCCGCGACGAGATGCGGAATATGGGCTACAGTTTCCTTTTCGAGTCAGATACCAATCAGCAATACCCTATATTTGACGACAGCAAGCTTGCAGAAATTTCAAAAAAATATACCTTCTGCTTCTGGCAGAAGGTATCGGAAAACAAGACCGCCGTGCGCATTTGCACAAGCTGGGCAACAACCTCTGAAAATACCGAAATGCTCATACGCGACATAAAGGCGCTGGGTTAAATCTCGGTAAGGTCCAATGGTATTATTTTAATATA
>JAFYUY010000115.1 GCA_017549405.1 Clostridia bacterium
GCCTGACCGATGACAATGGGACCCGAGCCTATCACAAGCACCTTCCTCACAGAAGTATCTTTGTGAGATGTGGGCGATACCTTTGAAACCGCATTTTCACCTGAAGGCTGTGCGCTTTTTGCGTGTTTTTCAAAAAAAGCGGGGATATCTTCGGGAATAGCTTCACATACCGTTGCAAAAATTCTGCCTTCGTCACGCAGGAATGTCGCTATCTCACGGGTATCCACACCAAAGATGCCGCACATTCCGCGGTCACACAGAAGCTTTTCAAGACTGTAATCGCAACGGAAATTTGAGGGGGTATCGCAAAGCTCTCGGGCGATTATGCCGAGCGCACCTCCTCCGCTTTTAAAATCCTCCTCGCACACACCGTAGTTGCCGGCTGAAGGAAATGTCCAGACGATAAATTTTCCCTCATTTGCGCTGTCTGTCAGCGCTTCGGTGTAGCCCACGGGGCCATCCAGGGTCATCAGTTCTCCGATTTTGCCGTACCCGATACCTGATACATTACATTCAAAGGTTTTTCCGTTTGATAAAACAAGATATGCCATGGTTTGCCTCCTTGACGGAAATATGACTTGAAAATCTGTTTGTCAGCAGGGAAGATCGTCGCACAGAGTTGCCGCCATAACCGCTTTTATGGTGTGCATTCTGTTTTCGG
This sequence comes from Clostridia bacterium, assembly GCA_017549405.1. Lineage (GTDB taxonomy): Bacteria > Bacillota > Clostridia > Oscillospirales > CAG-382 > UMGS1052. Next base: position 662 of record JAFYUY010000115.1, read on the forward strand.
CTTCGTCAAACACAATGGAAGCGTCGCTTTCAAACACTTCATCGGTGACCTCCATGCAGTCTATGCCGAATTTTTCGTATATCTCCTTGCCGGTCGTTGTTTTCAGGTCGTGGAATGCCGGCAGACAATGCATAAATACGCACTGTGCGCCCGCCTTTTGCATAAGCTCCGATGTTACGCGGTACGGAGTGAGGTCGTTTATTCTTTCCGCCCATACTTCCGCGGGCTCGCCCATGGATACCCACACATCTGTGTATATAACATGAGCACCGCAAACGGCAACCGACGGATCTTCGATGAATTCTATCACAGCACCCGTCTTTTCTGCAATTTCCTTACACTGTGCGGTAAGCTCCTCCGTGGGGAAATATTTTTTGGGAGCGCACGCCACAAAATGCATACCCATCTTGGCACAGCCGACCATGAGAGAATTGCCCATGTTATAGCGTGCATCGCCCATATAAACAAGCTTCTTTCCCGCAAGGGAGCCGAAATGTTCTTTTATCGTGAGAAAATCCGCAAGTATCTGCGTCGGGTGGAATTCATTGGTAAGTCCGTTCCAAACGGGAACGCCTGCGTATTTTGCAAGCTCTTCGACTATCTCCTGACCAAAGCCGCGGTATTCGATACCGTCAAACATTCTGCCCAGTACGCGCGCCGTGTCGGCAATACTTTCTTTTTTGCCTATCTGCGAGCCCTGGGGGTCGAGATAAACGGGATGCATACCAAGGTCTGCCGCTGCCACTTCAAAGGCGCATCGGGTACGTGTGCTGGTCTTTTCGAAAATAAGTGCTATGTTTTTGTCGGTGCAGATCTTATGGGAAGTGCCTTCTTTTTTCATTTTCTTAAAGCTTGCCGCAAGATCTATGAGATATCCTATTTCTTCGGGTGTAAAATCGAGAAGCTTGAGAAAGTTTTTGTTTTTGAAATTCATGGTGTTGTCCTTTCGTTTTTTGGGAAAATATACAGCATTAATGAATAATTATGCAATTTTGATGCCGGTAATGCAATAATTATACACCCGTGTGCCGCTTTCGTCAAGAGTGTTTAATATATAATGTCTGCGTTTAACAAATTCTTTACAATTTCTATTTGCATAAAATGTGCATATTTTTTGCATATATGCACAACACATGGTGCCGTGTCACAAAAAGTGCTTTTTTTCACACCAAAATCACACAAGCAAGCCAAAGATTTTTGCGGTTGTTCAAGATGAATTAATAAATAAATGGTATAATTTTTACTATTGTTTATATTGCAATATTATACCCGAAAGGACTGACACAGTTTTACAATGATAGAAATATCAAATATTGTCAAAAAATACGGCAATCTTTATGCGGTAAATAATATTTCCTTTAAAGTGAACGAGGGCGAGATAGTTGGTTTCCTGGGGCCGAACGGCGCGGGAAAAAGCACCACTATGAATATACTTACGGGGTATCTTTCCGCAACGAGCGGCTCTGCGAAGATAGGCGGAGTGGATATTTTAAGCAACCCCATCGAAGCCAAGCGTATGATAGGCTTTCTTCCCGAGCAGCCGCCCCTTTACCTTGATATGACGGTGAAGGAATATCTGAACTTTGTGTACGACCTCAAGCACTGCACCTTGAACCGCAAAAAGCATCTTGCGGAAATATGCGAGGTCGTAAAGATAGGCGATGTTTATAACCGCATAATAGGTCATCTTTCCAAAGGCTACCGCCAGCGTGTGGGAATAGCTCAGGCACTTGTGGGAAATCCCAAAGTCCTTATATTCGACGAACCCACCGTGGGACTTGACCCCAAGCAGATAATAGAGATACGCAACCTTATCCGCTCTCTCGGGGAAAAACACACGGTAATCTTAAGCACCCACATACTCCCCGAGGTTCAGGCGGTATGCGATAGAATAGTTGTTATAAATAAGGGGCAGCTCGTTGCGGATGCTCCCACGAGCGACATCGGTCGTGCAGTTAAGGGGACACACAAATACACCGCAAAAATATGCGGAGACACAAAGACCGTTCTTAAAGTGCTTAACGGAGTGGACGGCATTCTCCGTGCAGAGCCTGTTACCGAGCGTGAAGAAGGAAGCTATGAATATGCCATAGAGTCCGATGCTTCGATCGAGGTAAGAAAGCCGCTGTTCTACGCACTGTGCGATGCGCGCCTTCCGCTCATCGGACTCGAAAGTGCCCAGGCAAACCTTGAAGATGTTTTCATCTCCATCATAGATGACAATAAAAAGGAGGAAAACTGATGTATCCCATATATAAGCGAGAAATGCATGCGTACCTCACATCCCCCACGGGATATATATTTGCGGCGGTACTTCTTGCCATTTCAGGTGTCATTTTCTCTTTTACCACAGTCTGGATGCGCACCACCGATTCATCGGTATATTTTACCGTTATGCTGTTTATGTTCACGGTGCTCATTCCCATTCTCACAATGAAGCTCTTTTCCGAAGAACGGAAGACACGCACGGAGCAGATATTGCTCACGTCTCCCGTAAGCATTTTCGGCATTGTTTTTGCAAAATTTCTTGCTGCGTTCACGCTTTATGCGGGAACCTTTGCCGTATCCTGCTTTATAAACTTTGTTTCCCTGCGTAAAGTGGCTGAAAAAGCTCTGAATTTCCCGCAGATAATGGGAAACATTGTGGGCATACTCCTTGTCGGCGGAGCATTTATCGCCATTGGAGTTTTCATGTCATCCCTTACGGAAAATCAGGCGATCGCCGCAGTCACAACTTTCGGTGTGATACTTGCAATGCTGCTTATCTGGCTGCTGCCCTCGTTTATCAACAGTCCCGTTGTGCGTGAGCTCATCAAGTGGTTTTCTGTGATCGACCGTTTTACTTATTTCACCCACGGCATTTTTTCCGTTACCGCCACGGTGTATTTTGTAAGTATTGCGGTGATATTCCTCTTCCTCACCATGCGCGTTTACGAAATGCGCCGCTGGAACTGACTGCCTGAAGGAGGGAAATGCTGTGAAAAAAAGACTGTTCAGCAACAGAAGAATGAAATACGGCTCTGCCGCCATAACATTTACTGCACTTTTTATAGTTATCATCATCCTTATCAATGCCATTCTTTCCGTAATAGATTCGAGAGTGGGTCTTTATGCCGACCTGACTCAGGAGCAGAGATTTGAGATAAGCGATATATCCTCGGGTCTTCTTGACGGCATGACAGATGAAATAGAGATAATATTCTGCCGCGACAGAGACAGACTTATTGAGGATACCCACAATGCCATGATAGTTACTCTTGCGGAAAAGTATGAGCTCGAGTTTGACAATATAAAAGTTAAGTTTATCGACCGTGCGCGCAACCCGGGTGAAATAAACAAATTCCGCCGTTCCACGGGCGATAAATTTTCCGACACCGACGTTATAATCCACGCTCCCGCCACCGGCAAATTCCGTCATCTCAGACGCACAGCATTCTTCAGCACCGATTCCGACGGAATTCTGCGCGGCTTTAACGGTGAGATGCGTATAACTGCATCTGTCCTTGCCGTAACACGAGCATCTGAAGACAAAGTAGTCCTCATAACCGGTCATGACGAAGCGGTATCCACACCCCTTGTGGAAGTTCTTATGAATGCGGGTTACGACAGCGAAGATTCGTTGGTATCTGTTAACCTTGCAACATCCGACATTCCCGAAAACACAAGACTTGTGATAATAGATAACCCCAAGCGTGATTTTCTGGGTTATTCTGCGGAAAAAACAGGCAGTGTGAACGAAATTGCCAAGATAGACAAATATCTTAAAGCCCACGGAAATCTTTTCGTGGCGGTGGATAATGAAACTCCCGCTCTCCCCGAGCTTTCGGAATATCTGCGTGAGGAATGGGGACTTTCCTACACCGCAGGACTTGTTATTGAAGACACTCCCGAGCATACGATATCCACCGATGGCAGAAGTCTTATTGCAAATTACAACAACAATTCCGAAGACGCTTATGCTTATGAGGTTACCCGCCGCGTCAATACCACCTCGGCTCGTACCGTGGTAAGCTCGGCAACACCCATTAATATCGAAGCGGTTTCAGACAAGACCGTATCCCCCATCATCACCACTTCATCTGCAGCACGTGTGCTTAAGGACAGCAAAACAGTGGCAAGCGGTGTGCAGAACCTTATGGCGATATCCACATTCCTTGAATACCCCGACGGAATGTACGAAAAGCTCTCCCACGTTATCCTTTGCGGCTCAACGGATTTTGTATATACCGATATGGCACTCACTTCCACCGCAAACGCTGACCTTGTTTACAGCATACTCAACATCGTTGGAACCGAAAAGGTGCCGATAGATATACGTGCAAAGCTGTTCAGCGATACTTCCATAAACGGAACGGGAATGGCGACCGCCCGCAATATGACGGTGAGAATATCTGTTATTCCCGCAGCTATAGTGCTTATTCTGGGTGTTTATATGTTTATCAGAAGGAGACGTTTATGAGCAAAAAGAGTCTGATACTCGCATGCGTTGGTGTTCTCGCTGCAATAATACTTGCTGTGGTATATTTTGTTCTTTTGAATACCGATGGCGAAAAAACTCCCGATGATTCTCAAAACACCGCCACACAGTACGGCAATATAGTCGAGGTTGAGGAAAGCGAGCTTTACTCCCTTTCTGTAAGCCGTGCGGGAGTTCCACAGTACCGCATCTACCGTCATATGGCAACTGATGAGCTTGTGCTTGAAGGGTATGAGGGCAATCCTTATTCCACAGATTTCACCTCGGCAATAAGTGCTGCCTGTGACCTTTATATCATGGAAGAAATAGAGGCGCCTCTTGCCGATATTGAATACGGCATCAAGGGGGAGGAAAGTCCGTATGTTATAAATATCTCCACCACAAACGGCACTCATACCACTCTTTATGTGGGCGATGAGCTTGTGGCGGGCAACGGATATTACTGCAGAATGCAGGGCGATGACAAAGTCTACGGTATAATCTCCACCACCTCAAAGCTTTTCAAGTCAAATTACGATCTGCTTTCAAAGGCGCTGGCTTACCCGCTTGAAAGCACAAAATACCATTACACCGAAAAATTCACACTCAATAAAGACCTGCGCGAATTTGTCAGCGTTGAATTCGTTCCCGAAAGCGAACGTGCAAAGGGCGATGCCTTCGGAGCTTATAAAATGACGTGCCCCGCAGGTTATACCCCCGCAGATGTGAATTACGATAAGGTATTGAAAAGCCTTATTACTCCTTCTGCGGATTCAATAGTCACAACGGAGATAACTCCTGAAAACCTTGAAAAATACGGCTTTACTGTTCCTTCTTACGAGCTGTATTACACCCTTGACGGAGTAAAGCGTTCCATTTATTTCGGAAACCGCACCGAAGACGGGCTTATATATGTTTTATCCGCAGACTTCGGATTTATCGGTCTTGCGTCGGTGGCGAACCGCTTCCCTTTCCTCGATTGGGAACTTGTTGACTTTATAAACCCCGCACTTTTCGGAATGAATATTGATTATATTTCCCGCATCACCGTTGCGGGGAAAGGTGCTTCCAACACCTATTCCCTTTCGGGTAAAGGCAAAGAGCTTGTTGTTACCGATGAAAAAAGCGGAAATGCCGTTGATACCCACAACTTCCGCCAGTTTTACAGAGTTCTTCTTATGACGGAAATGGAAGGCTATGCGGAAAACCGTTCCACCGATGACTGGATGCTTACCTTTACAATAGAAACAACAGCGGGCAAAATATACGAATATAAATTCTACCGCATTTCCACCCGCAAGTGTTACTACACCGTAAACGGTGTGGGTGAATTCTTTGTAAGCATTGATGACGTGGAAAAGATCCTTTCGGATTCCGAAAAGCTTGCTTCGGGAATCAAGATAAACGCAGACGCACAGATGTGAATATGTTTTGGGCTGTATCAGACAATTTGATACAGCCCGATCTTTTTTGTCACCCTTTTATTTTTGCCGCATATAATGTTAAAAAGCAATGTCTGAAAGGGGAATCTGCCTTGTCATTAATAAATGTTTCGGATAACGAACTGCCCGATATCACGGAGCATGACGGCAAAAAGCTCATAAATATCAATATCCGATATCCGTCTTTTGACGGAGAAAACAAGAATGTTTGCGCAAAGCTTTCGGAATTTTATGCCGATGCCGCAAAAGAATATTGCGGATTTATAAAAAACAAATATCTGCAAAAGCTTATAAGAAGCGGAAATACCGATATGCGGTGTGGTGCATCAATGCGCTGGCATGTTTCTTTTATAAATCAAAATGTTTTGTCGGTACTTACCGATGTGTATTTATTTGACGGAGTCAATAAACACGCTCTGCGGCTTGCACATAACTGGCGTGTTTCCGACCTTTTGCCTTTGCCTTTTAAAGCCAGGGAGGCTTTTGCGGTGAACGGCAGCACCAAAAGGCTTTATACCGACGAGATATGTTCCAAAATATCTTCGGGCGAGGGAGGATTTATTTACCTTCCGAAGGCTGAGATCAAGGCACGGAAGCATTTTGATTTTTCAAAATACTACATAACGCCAAAAGGTATAGCTTTTTATTATGAGCCGGAAACGATATGCGCCGGCAAGGGAGTATTTCCGTCTTTTGTAATGCCGTTTGATGGTGTGGAGGGGCTTTCGCCCGCAATAAGACATATGTGAAAATTTGTGTTGATTTAATGAAACAATAACGTTATAATGATAAGTGAATAAAGGTTAAAATACATTAAGGAGAAGCAAAATGAGCATTTACGTTGCAGATCAGAAGCGTTACGAAAAAATAAGTTACCCGCGGTGCGGCAGAAGCGGTCTTAAGCTTCCCGCAGTGTCCCTTGGACTGTGGCACAATTTCGGGGAAACGGGAAATTATGAGAACATGAAGCAAATGTGCCGCACGGCATTTGACGGCGGAATTACGCATTTCGACCTGGCAAACAACTACGGTCCCACGGAGGGTGCTGCAGAAAAAAGCTTTGGCAGGATTATGAAAGAGGATCTCAAACCTTACCGTGATGAAATCATCGTGAGCACCAAGGCTGGGTATTTTATGAACCCCGGACCTTACGGCGACTGGGGCAGCAGAAAGTATCTGCTTTCAAGCCTTGATGCAAGCCTTTTGCGCATGGGGCTTGATTATGTGGATATCTTCTACCATCACCGCCCCGACCCCGAAACTCCCCTTGAGGAGACCATGGGGGCACTTGCACACGCAGTGAATTCGGGCAAGGCTTTATATGTGGGACTTTCAAACTACAACGGTGAACAGCTTATTGCCGCAGAAAAGATACTGCGTGAAATGCGCGTGCCTTTTATCATCAATCAGAACCGCTATTCCATGCTCGACCGCACGATCGAGAAAAACGGACTCAAAGCCGCATCTCATGAACTCGGCAAGGGTATAATAGTCTTCTCTCCGCTGGAGCAGGGACTTCTTACCGAAAGGTATTTCGACGGAGTGCCCTCAGATTCCAGAATGCGGACCGACGGCAGATTTTTAACGGAAAAAGCTTTGAAACCCGAGCTTATGGAAAAACTGCACAAGCTTGCAAAAATCGCGCACGAAAGAGGACAGACCCTTGCAGAAATGGCTCTTTCTTGGTGCCTGCGTGACGGAATCGTCACAAGCGTGCTTGTGGGTGCATCAAAGCCTTCTCAGATAACCGAAAATCTTAATGCGGTAAAGAACACTGTTTTTTCCGCTGAAGAGCTTGCGGAGATAGATAAGATAACTCAGTAACTTTATTAAACGACATAAAAAACGGGACCCCGCTTGGGGTCCCGCTGGTTTCTGATTTTCAATTTTTACGTTTACTTTGCTGCTGCAACGCTATCGAAGTCTGCTTCAACTTCAGCAGAAGGCTTTTTGGTAATGAGGGATACAACAACGATGCAGATAGCCGAGAAGATGAATGCGGGGAGAAGCTCGTAAATCGCAAAAGCACCACCGAGCTTGCTGATGCAGAGCTTCCAGAGGAATACCATGCCCGCACCACCGAGCATACCCGCAACCGCACCTGCTCTTGTTGTTCTCTTCCAGAAGAGGGAGAACAGCATGAGGGGTCCGAATGTGGCACCGAATCCTGCCCAGGCAAAGGAAACTATGTTGA
>JAFYUY010000116.1 GCA_017549405.1 Clostridia bacterium
ATGTTCACCATTGCGGGGCCGGTTATCGTTTACGGCACGGCGGCAAGTGTGGTTTATGGGGTCATTTATTGGATATGTACGATTCTGTAATGTAGGGGCGGCAATCTGCCGCCCGCAAAAAATAACGCACAAAGAAAACGGGCGGCTAATAGCCGCCCCTACGTAATATAACAAAAGTGATTGTAGGGGGCGATGCCCTCATCGCCCCACAAAAAAGGCTTGACCAAACGGTCAAGCCTTTTTGACAGCAGAAACATATTCTCTCGCTAAATTCTCTAATGCTTTAAAGTCTTTAGCAGCGATCAGTTTTTGCAGTACAGATTAGAGCCTACACCAATTCCTGCCTTTACAAAGTGAAGGGCGTTATCCTCCTCGCAAAGCCATAAGCGGGTATTTGAGGTGCCCATATCCATTGCGATAAACATATAGAGTCCTCCTTAATGATCCGAATGGAGTTTCCTGAATTGGCTTGGCGATATTTTTTCGGAGCAGGAAAACACCTCGGCAAAATAAGAGGCATTACAAAAGCCGCATTTTATCGCAATTTCATTTACAGAGAAGCGGCTTTCTATCAGCATTTGCTTTGCCCTTGTCAATCTTAACTCGTTGCGGTACTCCAAAATACTGATCCCCGTAATTTGTTTGAACAGATGGGACAAATAATATACGCTGATATTCATTTCCTTTGCCACATTGTTTACAGATAAATCTTCATTCAGATTATTTTTGATATATTCGGTAATTCTTTCAATGATTGGATGAGGATTTGGTTTGGCGGTTGGAGTTGAACGAATCAGCTCGATAATTTTTAGTAAGATACTTTTGTCCTTACATTCACTTTTGTAAAAGCGTTCTACTAATTCATCTAATTTCGCTGAATTTAAAAATTTAATATTGATGCAGCTTAAAGGATACTTTTCAAATACTTTGTCAAGGGGATTATCCCCTTCCTCTATAACACGTTCTGCAAATGCTTCTATATCTAAAATGTTTTCTTCATAAGGATCGGGCAACTCGGGTGCGAGTTTATTTAACTTGCAAATAACATTCTTTAAAAAGCTCTCTTTTGAAACGAGTCTACCGTTTAAAATATCTTCTTCGCATAATTTTGCGGTCAATATTTCTCGTGCGTCAGAATATGCCTCGCTCAATGAATGTTTAGATCCGCCACGCTCTCGATCGTAAGTAATATAGAGATAACCATCCTCGCATTCAACGGCATCGGGATAGGATACATTGTTCCTTTCGTCAAACAACAACGAGTACGGAAAGGTCTTTCCGTCGTCCTCTGAAAGAAGGGCGGTCAGGTTGTTACGCCCTTCGAAATTAATGTGATTAATCAGTAGAATACGACCCGATTTAAGCCGTCTTATAAAGAAACGGGAACAAGGACCGCCAAGCTTGCTATCCTCTCCTGTACTCCAGGTTTTGCCACGGTCATAGGAGTATGAAACACCGATTCCGTAGTTGGTTCTGACATACATTTTCAGTACACCGCTGGTAAGCTCTAAAACCATGTGCTCATCAAATGAGCGGTTCCTGATATCCGCCATTCCCATACAAACAAAGGTCTTTCCGTTGTCGGAACTTTTGTAAACATAAGAGCCTGCTATTTCATTGGGCTTAAGACCGCTTTTACGGAGATGCAGATGTAAATCTGTCTTCCAAATGGCAATGGGAAAGAGCCATTCCCCGCTTGAAAGCACGGTCGGCTTATTCATCATAATACCACGGCCGACATAAAATTCTTCTCCCCATATAAGCTCATCTGCATCAGGGTTTTCGCAAATAGCAGCATATACCTCTTCCCCGGGCATTACATTCCAAAAAAACCAAAGTCGATCCAATGGATCAATCCAAAGAACAGGATCAAAGCAACGGAATTTTCCCTCTTTTTTAATCGCAACAATCGGCTCGCCAAAATCGGTGTTTGTATCACTTTTTAGCAAAACAGCATAGTTCCCGAAAGTTTCGGAGGTCTCTCCACTATAAAAAGAAATAAAAGTGCGTCCCTTTTTGGTGCGGGCAATTCCGGGAATGCCTTGCCACACACGATGGCGCGAATCGAAATTTTCCAACAGAGATCGGTCGGTAATAAGCATATTCTACCTCCATAATTAGTTAATATCACTATTATATAAACCATTGTTGCCTAAAACAATAACAAACTTGCTTTAAATAAATGGGTCCTACTTGATCACAAGCAGAGGGGTTTATACTGGGAGTTGGTGCTAAGATGTTCACCATTGCGGGGCCGGTTATCGTTTACGGCACGGCGGCAAGTGTGGTTTATGGAATTATTTATTGGATAACGACTCAATTCTGACACAAAAGGCTTGAAGATCTGCCGGGGCTTTTTGCGAAGTCGGTTATACTATCAGGTGCAACAGCGAGAAAAAGCGGAAGCCCACATAAATCCATGGTATAATTGTAATAACCACAAAACAAAACCACGGGGAGGATTTATATGAGCTACCACCGTTTTACCATGGAAGACGGGAATATTACCAAAAAGGTTACAGTTATTGTGTAATTGTCAATGATGCAATTTATTTGAAGGGATAATCTTGACATTGCGGTTGTTTTTTGGTATAATAAACAAAAATAAATTTGTCACCGGAGGCAGGGCACCGTAGTGCTCAAATGCCGGATTAGGTGTCCGAGTGAGCTTGGGTTATTGATATACGATAACCCAGGCTATATTTTTTTCAGGAGGAAGTTTATGAAACTAACTAACGTTAAACTTGAAAAGCTTAAAGCGAATGACCGTGAGCAATTTATTCTTGATAATCAATGGGCATTTAAATATGGAGCGCTTGCGGAATTCGGAGTGCGTGATAACCACATTGATAACGACGGTGAAATCATCTCGCGAACGACCATTGAGCATTCGATCGATTGCCCTGATAATGTTACATATCGAATCGTAGCAGATGGCAAAAAAGTCGGCGGCATGATTTTGAAAATCGATAAAGAAACAAATCACAACTATCTTGAGATTCTTTTTGTATTGCCCGACGAACACAGTAAAGGAATAGGTTATGGTGCGTGGAAGGCGGCTGAGGCATTATATCCCGAAACGATCATCTGGGAAACGTGTACACCATATTTTGACAAAAGAAATATCCATTTCTATGTAAACAAGTGCGGTTTTCAAATCGATCAGTTCTGGTGCGAATATTTTCAACCGGACAATGAAAAATTCGACAATGGCGAAATGGAGCCCGACGAAGGACCCGATGAAATGTTTAGATTTATAAAAATAATGTGATTCTGAATAAATTAACGGGTCTTAAATCGCTGCAAGTGATGCAAAGGTTCGGAATAAAAATGCGGCTTGACATAAAAAGTCAAGCCGTATTGCCTTATTTAATCAAATTCCGCCTCAAAACCGTAAATATTTCCGTAGCTCCAGTTATAAGAGCTTCCGTTGTGGCGGTCAAAGGTCAGCCAGAAGTAGCGTTTTCTGCTTCCCATGGCAACGGGAATAATGGTTCCCCAACCGCGGAAACCGCCATCGTCAAAGTCGAATTTTGCCTCCCGCATGCCGTCTTTTGTGTAAATGCGGTAGTTTGCTCTCTGAGAAAAACCGTTTCCGCAGATAAAAGCCATTTTGCCGCAGATATTCACAAAGGAACCGCCCGTTTCGGCACCGTCGTAGCCTTGTCCGATAAATTTATAATTTTTGAAAGGCTCGGCGGATTTGAAAAACATATATCGGTATGCACTGATTTTCGGGCAGATACGGCAGATTGCCATGTACCACATTTTTTCTTCGGCATTGTAATAGAAATCGGGATCTTCATCCTGCTTGAAGCCCGCAAATTCGGTAATGTCCCCGCTTTGCGCCTGCTCCATCATCGTCACGTCAATTATATTTACACCAAAGCGCGGTTCTCCGCAGAATGCCGCATGGCACAGAATATGTTTGTGTTCGAAGGATGATGTCCATAAGTACCATTCCGAGGTTTCTCTGTTATATAAAAGCGAGGAAGCTAAATAATTGTGCAGCAGACCGTCACCGCAATCAAAGAACAGTGCGCCCGTAAGCTTGATCTCACTTGTTGAGGGGGTCCATGAGAATATGCCCTGAAATCCACCTTCCTGCATACGGATGCTTGCCGTGAAGTAGATCTTTCCGTTTTCAAATATGGGTTCGGCATTCTCATAGCATATTGCACGGATGTCTGCCTGCGAGATCCCGCAGTCGATGTATGAGGAAACTTCGCTTATCGTAACTTCGCTCTTTGCATAAACAGAAACATAGGCACCCCGCATATTTTTCTGCACGTTAGAGTTGGCAAAAACGGATGATTCAAAGGTGTGAAAATACTCGGGTTTTCCGTTTTTCACAAAGTAAATGTCAAAGAATTTCGGACGGCAGGATACCACCATAGTCTTGGCTTTTGCACCGCAGTTAAGCTTTATGGCCGAGGTGTTTTCACCGTCGCAAAACAAAAGCTCATTTTCTGTGCAGAGTATTTTTCCCGTACCGTCGGCAAGATGAAAAACAAATCCGCCCCCGCCGTTTTCTGATTCAAAGCTTATCTCATATGTGGCAAAAGGTAAAAAGCGTGTAAACATACGCTCTGCGGTGCCGCCTGATACTATGTATCTGTTGCCCTCTGCCTGCTCTGTGCACATTTCTGATTTTTCTGTAAGGGGATAAAGATCACCGCGGCTGTCGTTTACAAAATCCTTGGTAAAGGACATCTCGCCCAAGGGCAATTTCAGATTTTTGTACATGGATTTTGAGAAAACTCTGTGAAATTTCATATTATCTAAGCTCATATATAACTTCCTTTCGGGCAATCTTTCTGTAACAGCATTCCTGAAGACAGTATAACAGTTTTTTATGATAAAAGCAAGTTTTTTAAAAAAATAGTCGGTCCCGGTCATATTTTCACATATTTGTTTTTGACGGGTTTTTCCGATATTCGGAAGGAGTCATATTCAAAACGCTTTTAAAAGAGCGGATAAAGGTGGACATATTTTCAAAACCCGAAGCAAAGCATGCCTCGCTTACCGAAAGACCTTTATCAAGAAGTGATGTGCTGTGGAATATACGGCGTTCTTTTATGTATTCGGATACCGTGGTATTGAAGTATTTGCGGAAAATACGTGCTATGTATTCGCGGCTGTAAAAAAAGTGGACTGCAACATCCGAGGATGAAGACAGGTCAAGGTAGTTTTCGTCAATGTATTTTTTTATTTTCAGTATATTTGCGGGAAGATGCCGGTGATTTTCGGGATACACCGAAGTGTTTTTGCAAAGCAGAAAGAATATCTGTATACAAAGCCCTTTGGCAAGGGCTTTGTATGCCGGGTCTTCTTTACCTTTTTCAAGCGCATCGTCAAGCTTGTTTGCAAGAGAGAGAAGCTCTTTCTTTTGTTCATTCTCCATGGAAATGATGCAAATACCGTTTTTTGCATTTGCAAGGAAGCTTGTCAGCGTGCCGCAATCGAATGAATCAAGAGCGTCGGGGTACATATAGAATACATGACGTTTGTAGAGAGTGCCCTTGCAGTTTATTGCGGACATATGAAAGTTCCCCGGCGGGATCAGCAAAATGTCACCCGTCTTTGGTGTGTATGTGTCGGCTTCACAAATATAATATATATCACCCTCTTCAAATATCACAAGTTCGTAATAATCGTGATAATGGAGGCGGGAGGGGAAGTTTTTTTGTGTGTAGTAAGTTTCGCGGCGGGAATAGAACAGGGATTCACCAAGATGGTTTTCGCGCCAGTTTACTATGTCTTTGTCAAAAGAATTTGTGCCTTTTCGGTAATGGGTTATAAGTTTCATAAAAACTCCGTTTTAATATCACAATTTCATAAATATATATCACCAAACGCAAAGTTTTTTTATTTTGAGAACGTTATAATTATTATATACGAAAAAAACGCAAAATTCAAGGGGGAAAAACGGAGTGAGGAATTATGCTTAATACAAAAATACATAATGCCGATATATGTGTTATAGGCGGCGGCATCGGAGGAATGTTCACGGCAATTTCTGCGGCAAGACACGGAGCAAAGGTAGTGCTTATGCAGGACCGTCCCGTGCTCGGTGGCAATGCCAGCGGAGAGATACGAATGTGGATATCGGGAGCGGGGACCCGTGTGCGGGATCTTCAGGAAACAGGCATCATGGAAGAAATACTTCTTGAAAATATGTATCGCAATCCGGCGCGTAATTTTACAACATGGGATGCTCTTTTATATGAAAAAGTTCGTTTTGAACCAAATATTGAACTTTTGCTTAACTGTGCCTGCTGTGACGCATATGCGCAGGACGGACATATTTCGTGGGTAAAGGGTTTTCAGCTTACAACTTATACCTGGCATAAGGTCCATGCAAAAATTTTTGCAGATTGCTCGGGCGACAGTATCCTTGCTCCGCTCACGGGTGCAGAGTATGCCGTGGGCAGAGAATCAAGAGCTGAGTACGGTGAGGAATTCGGACTTGATGCGGCAGACAGTCATACAATGGGTATGAGTCTTATGATGCAGTGCCGCGAGACCGATCATCCCGTATCCTACACTCCGCCTGCCTGGGCATATGATTTTCCCGATGATGACGCAATGTATAATAAGCCCCATGATCTTTATGCCATAAACACAAACTTTTACTGGATAGAGCTTGGCGGAATGCAAAACAGCATTGACGATACGGAAGAAATTCGCGATGATCTTCTGAAAATCGCCTTCGGAGTGTGGGATCACATTAAGAATCACGGAGATCATGGTGCAGAAAACTGGGAACTTGAGTGGGTTGGCTTTTTGCCGGGCAAACGCGAAAGCCGCAGATATATAGGAGATTACGTGCTTACACAAAACGATGTGGAAAACTGCACTCCCTTTGAAGACACCGTGGCATACGGTGGCTGGCAGATAGATAACCACCTGCCCGGCGGCTTTTATATGGATGCCAAGGGAGGAGCACATCTGCAAAAGCGAAGATTGAGTGAGCCTTATCCCATTCCGTTGCGCTCGCTATATTCCAAAAATATAGATAATCTTATGTTTGCGGGCAGAAATATAAGTGCAAGCCACGTGGCATTCAGTTCCACCCGTGTTATGGGAACCATCGGAGTGATAGGCCAGGCTGCGGGCACTGCAGCAGCAGTTGCCGTAAAATACGATATGCTGCCGAGAGATGCGGCAATTAACAAAATAGGCGAGATACAGGATGCCCTAATGGAAGATGACTGTTTTTTGCCGGGATTTAAGAGAAAAATATCACCCCTTGCAAAGTCAGCCGTTCTTTCCTGCGATTATGGTGATTGTTCGGCAATTATAAACGGTACAGACCGAAGAATATGGGGGAATGACAACGGATATTTCGGAAAGACCGGAAAGGCTATAACCTATACTTTTGAAAAAGCGCGCAACGTGCATGGTGTGCGACTTGTAATGGACAGTGACCTCGACCGGGAGTATACCGAGGGTAACCCCGATGGTCTTAACACTTCATCGGTACTCTTTTTCCCGGCAAGTCACAATAACACAAGATTTGGATTCCCCAAATGCCTTATAAAGCACTATAAGATAGAATACAGAAACGAAACAGGCGAGTGGATAACGGCAGTGGAGGTTTTCGATAATCATCAGCGCTTTGTGAAGCATAGGTTTTGTGTAAATACAGATGCGGTAAGATTCATACCTCTCAGCACCTATTACAGCGAGAGCAAGACCGAAGATTACGGAAGCTCCACAGCACACATTTTCAATTTTGAAGTTTATTGAGCGGAACAAAAAAATACGCCCCGTTTTCGGGGCGCATTTTTATATCATTTTACACAGAATGCGGCAAATCCAAAGGGCGGAATTTCTGAAATGTGTACGATGTTTCCGCAAAGCTTGCCTGTGCAGTTTAAAAATTCAATGTCGGAATATTCTTTGTCAAGCACGATTTCCGTGTTTATTGTGGGATCGGCAAAGAAATTCCAAAGACCTGTTGCCATTCCGTCATCGCTCTTTTTGCACTGTACGTAAAGATAGGGGTTTCCGTAAATATATGCGGGAAGCTTTTTGCCTGAAAGCCAGGGAATGTTCTCGGCATACTGGCGGCTCCTTGCATAGTGGCACAACATGGAGGAAGTATCGGTTCTTGTATTTATATTAAGTGCTAAAAATCTGTTGCCGTTTTTGTTTTGGTATCTGTAAGACAGCGGAATTTTTCTGTCTGTTGCCGCAATGTCGCTCAAGGTTTCGGCACCGTCTTTAAGGCGGATGTCATAAAATGTTGCGTTTTTGACGGAAATGTAGTTTCCGTCGTTTATAAAATGCTACTCCATTCCCTCGATAAGGGACGTGGCACCGTCGCTATTGGGGGATCCTATGCTTTCAAGCCCCACATCTATACCGCGCTCAGTCAGAATTTCCGCGGCGGCAATGTCAAGTATAAGACCGTTCTCAAGTGCTTCAAGCGGCAGATTTCTTGCGTTTTCGTCAAACACAATGCCGCATATGCCGCACCCCTCATAGACTGTGGGAATACTGCAGGAAGAAAGAGTACGGGCGGCTTTTGAAAAGAACATATCCTGTATATTTACGGTACTGTTTACTTTTGTCGGCATGACCATATCGGAAACTTTTTTCGCCGATTCGTATACCCTCACACCGCAGCTACTCTTGCCGCCAAATATTTTATCTATGGCATCATAGGTATGCGCATTTCGCTCATGCAGAACGGCATATCCCTTTTCATAATCCGCATTCGAAGTGTAATCGATGCCGTATTTTAAAATGCCGTCAGTGCAGCCCGAAGCGCGGATTGCCGTATCAAAGCCTTCAAGATAGCTTGCGGGACAGTTTATGCGCGGGCGGGGGAACGCATCGCCCTCGGCTATTATTTCAATGTCTTCGTGCCGTGACCACGAGCTTTCCATACGTTCAAGTTCAACAACGTCGGAGAGTCTGTTGCCCCAGCTTTTTTCCACTGCCCAATACGGGGCACCGATAAGTCGCATAAACGGTTTTGTGTTGCCCGCAAATATTTTTGCAAGCGTGTATGGGTCTGTTCCGTCAATATCCCACGAACTCATGCAGGTGCAAGCACCTATGCGTATTCTCGGGTCAACTTCGTCAACGGCACGGCGTATGGCGCGTGCAAAACTCTCAAAAGCTTTGCCGTTGGCGGTAAGATAAGCATCTCGGAATTTGTTTTTGCCGCCTGAGATTATATATTTTTCAAGCTGTTCGCGGGTGGAATGCTCGCCTGTTATTTCGTTTATCATCCGTATATGGTTATCGCAAAGACAAGCGGGGGTATCAGATAAAAAACCGTATCTCAGATCATCGTCAAACTGAATAAGGTCAAAACCGCACTTTGCTATTTTCCTTGCGTAATCTGCGGCAAATTCAATGTATTTTTCATCGGACGGGCACATGAATTTTTCTATCTCATTGCCTGAAATCGAACGCATATTGGTAAATCCCGGGTTGTCATTCAACCAGAATGCCCAGTACCAGGCACCCACCTCAAAGCCGCAGGATTTTAAGAATGCACAGTTTTCCGCGACCTCGTTGAAGTATCCGGTGCGCTTTTTCTCGTCTGTAACATAAGTGTCGAGCCCCAAAAAAACACGCTCGGCGTTAAATCTTTTCAGTTCGTGCACTATTTTTTCACGGTCTGCACGTTTAAAATGCGGATTGAAAACAGGAACAGATATCTTATACATTTCAAAACCCCTTTTCAGTTTGCTTTGTCAAGCTCAGAAGCTCTGTGCGGGAAAGAGAAAACTCTTTCTTTATCGTGTCAAAAAGCTTGGATGCGGGAAGTCCCACCACGTTGAAATAGTCACCGTCAATATGGTCTACCAAAAGGCATCCTATGCCCTGAATGCCGTATGCACCGGCTTTGTCATCAGGCTCTCCCGTGGCAATATATTCGCAAATGTCGCCATCCGAAAGTTCTCTGAATTTCACTTTTGTTTCAACTGCGCATGATACGGTCTTTCCGCCGTATATAACGCAAAAACCCGTGAAAACGCTGTGAGTATTTCCCGAAAGAGAGCGCAGCATTTTAAAAGCCGCATCATTATTATCCGGTTTTCCCAAAAGAACACCGTCTTTAAAGACCATAGTGTCTGCGGCAAGTATCATATCTTCGTCCGAAGCGTTTTGTGCAACGTATTTTGCCTTGCGGCAGGCAAGCTCGCATACGGCATCTGCGGGGGAGAAATTTTCGCTGATATTTTCGTCGGTTTCTGCGGGTATTATTTGAGGGTCAAACCCTAAGTTTTTTAATATTTCAATCCTTCGGGGAGATCTTGATGCAAGAATGAGTTTCATTTTCAAAGTGTCCCTTATCTTAAAATTTTTCTGCCGAATGTATATATAATAACCACGGCAATGATAACAGCTACGGTAATATCAATATTCAGCCCGAAGGTCAGCTGTAAAACTCCCAGATCCAAGGTCACGGGTTGCTGTGTGCCGAAGGACATTCCGTAAGAGAGCCACGAAAGGAATTTTATTCCCGAGGTGAGAGAAGAAATAAGGGAGCCGATAACAACTCCTGCACATATAAGTAAAATGTTTTTCCAGAAATGGGTATTCATTTGATAATTTCTCCGTTCTTTGTGTTGTTTTTCTTTGCATCTCGGGCGATTTTCATTTCCATAAGTTTTAAAACTATGGGGCGATTGTAGCGCTGCACCACAATAAACTGAGCATCAAAGAGCATGGCAAGTACTGCCGTGCAAATGAATATAAAAGGATGCCCCCACAGAAAACAGAAAAATATGCTTGTCAGCGATATTATTTCGTTTATCCAGTGGTCAAGCTCGGATTTTGCCATTGTGGTTGCAAGCTGAGAAAGGGTGCGGGCGCGGAAATTGAAAGATTCGGGGTCAAAGGTAAGAACCTTGTCTTTCCATTTGCGCACATGCAGCATCTTATATAAAGAAGGCTCAAAAAAGCGCTTTTTGAACAGCGGGTGTTTATAGTCCACAGAAAAAAGCTTTGTGATCTCTCCCATAAGTATTCGCAGACCGAAATGATAAAGTATCATAAAACTCACGATACCTGTCCAAAGTATGGCATTACTGTTGTGTTTGCCGCTGTAATATGTCGCAAAACACAAAAAAGACAATATGGCGGTGAATAATATGACCGTGTACATAAAGACTGCGGGGCCACTTAATTTTTTGTTTTTCATCGTGTAGCCTCCCTGCGTTTATATCAAGGACATTATACATTCTATTGAATGTGATGTCAAGCAGAAATATTTGCTCAAAATTATCTTACAAATTTTGTCTATACCATTGACTTGGCGCATTATTTGTGGTATAATTCACTTATAAATGTTCAGGAGGATAAAACAATGAAACATATTAAGACACTTGAAACCAAGAATCTCTGCAACAGCGCAAAGAACGGTGGATGCGGCGAATGCCAGACTTCCTGCCAGTCCGCTTGCAAAACAAGCTGCGGTATCGCTAATCAGCAGTGCGAAAACAAGAAGGAAAGCAAGTAATTATTACTTTTCCGCAATGCCGCCGAAAGCTTTCGGCGGCATTTTTCGTGGATAATATACGGAGAGATATACTATGATACATTGCTACAAGCTCGGCGGAATGAATATCGTGCTTGACATATGCTCAGGTTCTGTTCACGTGGTGGACGAAGTTGCATACGATATTATCGAAATGTACGAAAAATTCCCGAGAGATCATATAACGGCAGAAATACTTAAAAAGTATCCTAACCGCAACGAAGTAAACGAAAAAGAAATACAGGAATGCTTTGACCAGCTGGAAGAACTGAAAGCCTGCGGAAAGCTTTTCACGCAAGACACGTTCGAACCCATGGCGGGCGAGCTTAAAAAGAAGAGTGCAGGTGTGGTAAAGGCACTTTGCCTGCATATTGCCCATACCTGTAACCTTAACTGCTCGTACTGTTTTGCAAGTCAGGGCAAATACCACGGTGAAAGAGCTCTTATGAGCTTTGAGGTGGGCAAGCAGGCATTTGATTTCCTGATTGCAAATTCCGGCAGCCGCAAAAATCTTGAAGTAGACTTTTTCGGCGGCGAGCCCCTGATGAATTTTGATGTGGTAAAACAGCTTGTGGCATATGCCAGAAGCATTGAAAAGCAGCACGGAAAGAACTTCCGCTTCACTCTTACCACCAATGGTCTTCTTATTGACGATGACGTTATAGATTTTGCCAACCGCGAAATGAGCAACGTTGTGTTAAGCCTTGACGGCAGAAAAGAAGTGCACGACAGATTCCGTGTGGATTACTCGGGAGCGGGCAGTTGGGAGCGCATAGTTCCCAAATTCCAGAAGCTCGTGGAGGCGCGCGGTCATAAGAATTATTATATGCGTGGAACCTT
Organism: Clostridia bacterium; assembly: GCA_017549405.1. Taxonomy (GTDB): domain Bacteria; phylum Bacillota; class Clostridia; order Oscillospirales; family CAG-382; genus UMGS1052. The sequence continues at coordinate 12,347 of JAFYUY010000116.1, forward strand.
TACCCATGCCAACCCCGACTTCTTGAAAGATATAAAGGTAATGCTTAATCTTGGATTCCGTGAACTCAGCATGGAACCCGTTGTGTGTGCACCAAATGATCCGTCTGCGCTTACCGAAGAAGACCTTACTGTTGTTATGCAGCAGTATGAGGAGCTTGCACAGCTTATGCTTGATGAGTACCGCAAGGGCACACCCTTTACTTTCTATCATTATATGATAGATCTCAAGGGCGGCCCCTGCATATATAAGCGTATATCGGGTTGCGGCTCGGGAACCGAATACATGGCAGTTACTCCCTGGGGCGACCTTTACCCCTGCCATCAGTTCGTGGGTGAGGAGAACTACAAGCTCGGCGATGTGTGGAAAGGAGTTACGAATACTCCCGCACAGGACGAATTTGCGGCATGCAATGTTTATACCCGACCCGAATGCCGTGACTGTTGGGCAAGACTTTATTGCTCGGGCGGATGTGCCGCAAATGCTTACCATGCAACGGGTTCTGTTTCAGGTGTGTATGAGGATGGCTGTAAGCTGTTCCGCAAGCGTATGGAATGTGCCATAATGCTTGAGGCGGCAAAAACGCTGGACGAGGAATAAATCGCAAAGGAGCGGACATAAATATGGAAACTCCCATAATAGATTTTGTGATGCAATATGCGAATGGCAACAAACGCAGACTGCACATGCCGGGGCATAAGGGGCAGAGTTTCCTCGGACCGGAAAAATTTGATATTACGGAAATTGACGGTGCCGATGTTCTTTATTCCGAAAACGGAATAATTGCGGAGAGCGAAAATAACGCAACTCGCATTTTCGGCACGGGCAAAACTCTGTATTCAGCGGGGGGCTCGTCCCTTTCGGTACGTGCCATGCTCTATCTTGTAACATTGTATGCGAGAAATTGCGGCAAAGAAAACCTTATTGCCGCATTCCGGAATGTTCATAAAACATATGTCACGGCATCATCCCTTCTGGATTTCGATACCGTCTGGCTTTACCCCGCAGAATCTCAGGGAATTGCATCCTGCATCATAACTCCCGAAGAGGTTGACGCAAAAATATCTTCGATGAAAAAAAAGCCTGCGGCACTTTATGTCACAAGTCCCGATTATCTCGGAAATATTGCGGATATCGCAGGACTTTCACACGTGTGTAAAAAACACGGAATGCTTCTTGCTGTGGATAATGCTCATGGTGCATATCTTAATTTTCTGCCCGAAAATATTCATCCCATGGCGCTCGGTGCAGATATATGCTGCGATTCTGCCCACAAGACTCTTCCTGTGCTCACGGGCGGGGGATATCTGCATATATCAAAAAATGCCCCGTGTGAGATTCTGGAAAACGCACAGCGAGCCATGATGAATTTCGCATCCACAAGCCCGTCATATCTCATATTGCAGTCCCTTGATCTTGCCAACAAATATGTGACGGATGGATATTGCGAAAGACTTGCGGATTTTTGCACGAAAGTATCGGAACTGAAAAGAGTTCTTAAGGATGCGGGATTTGTGTTGTGCGGGAATGAACCGCTGAAGATCACAGTTAAGACAAAACCCCACGGTTATTGCGGCGAAGAATTTGCAAGGATGCTTGAAAAAAGCGGCATTGTCTGCGAATTTTGCGATCCGGATCACACGGTTCTCATGTTGACGCCCCAAAACGAGTGCGACCTTGAGGAAGTAAAGAAAGCCTTTTTATCTATAGAAAGACGTGACTGCGTAATAACAGAAAATGCGCCTTCAGCAGCGCACCCGAAATCAGTCCTTTCCCCCCGGGAATGCCTGTTTTTGAATGGAACAGAAGTAAATGCGAAAAAAAGTCTTGGCAAGATACTGTGCGATCTTTCGGTAAGTTGCCCTCCTGCCATTCCCATTGCGGTATGCGGTGAGGTGATAGACGGCAATGTTATGGCGCTTTTTGAGTATTACGGCATAAAAACCGTTCGTGTGACTGAATGATTTATAAAAAAGAAAACCTGCGCAAAGGAAAACCCGTGCGCAGGTTATTTTTGTTTTCAGAATATATTATTCTTCCATAAGAAGCTCTCTCATATCATCAAGACCTTCCTGGTAAGAGGAGAGGCTGGAAGCATATGTGGAAGCGTATGTGTTGTTCTTGTTCTGAACCATTGAGATAATGTTGGGATAATAGGTGTGGTAGAGGAAACGTGCATTATTCTTGATAATGGGAAGCATTTCTTCGGATTCCACATCTCTGGTGCTCTTAACGGTAAGAACCTTATCGAAGTAAACGGGTGTGAGCTCCTTGGCGCTCTGGAATGCCATTTCTTCAAGCACGGCACCTGTCATTTCGAGGTTGGGGTTTGTAACGGGGATATAGGTAAGAGCAGTCATGTTGGAAGAACGGTTCTGGTATTCGGAATCTTCGTCCCACTTGGGGTAAGGAAGGATACCGAATTCAAATTCAACATCCTTAAGACCTGTGATACCACCGAGGAAGCTGTCCTTAAACATTGCACGACCTTCATTGAACATATTGTTGTAAACAGAGCCGTCGGCTGTTTCGGACCAAGCCTTCTGACCGTCCACAAAAAGGTTTACGATGCGGTCGTAGATCTCGTGCGCTTCGTCAACATTCTGGTTGAGAATAGGCATATTGTCTGCATCCTTTTCAAGAGGAGCATAGCCTGTGGAAACAAGAAGCGCGGGGCAAAGCTCCCAACCCCAGCCGGTAAGACCGTACTGGTCGTCGGTTGCGTTCATAAGACCGTCACCGTTGAGGTCCTTGGCGCCCTTGGCAACGAGTTCTTCAAACTTATCCCATGTCCATGTGCCGTCAAGAACGTCCTGGTAAGGATATTCAAGTTCAAGGGCATCGAAAATGTTCTTGTTGAAAACAAGACAGTCAATTCTGTCAATGTAAAGAGCGTAGTCGCCGGTCATAACATAAACCTTGTCACCGAAAGAAAGGTCGTTGGTTATGTTCTGATACCACCACTCGTCTTCGAGATTGATATAGGGGATGGTGTTCCAGTCAACAAAATATCTTTCCAGAGTCATCTGGGGCATACCGGAATGCTGAACGTGAACAAATGCGTGGTAAGTGTCATCGTTTGCTTCAATGAGCGAACGGAACTGAGCTGCGGCTTCCGACTGACCTGTACCTGTTGCGGCATATCCGCCCTTAACAATGTTCATTTCAACGCCGAAATGTTCACCTACAAGGTTGTTTCTGCGGTAAACAGCATCGTTTACAAGGTCGGAATTTTCTTCTTCAGCGTAGATGGTCTGACCGGTGCTTCCGATGAGCATGCTGAAAGTTTCGCCTTCAAATTTCACACCTTCGGGAATATTGGGGCTGAAATCGTGAGCGAGTCTTTCTTCGGGGGTATCTTCTTTGTCTTCTGTTTGGTTATTTTCGGTGCTCTGTTCGGTGCCCTCAACATCGTTTGCTTTTTCGCCGCATGAGTAAAGCATTGCGGTTGAGGGAATGGAAACTAAAAGTGCCGCCAATAACAAAGAAAGTTTTTTCATGGTTAGCCTCCTGAAAAATTAATTTTTTAAAAATCTGCCGTGCACCGCAGTGTACGGCAGATAAAATAAGTACAATTCAAATGAAGAATTATTCTTCGAGAAGAAGTTCTCTCATTTCCTCAAGGCTATCCTGATATGTGGAAAGGTTCGATGCATAGCTTGAAGCAAATGTGTTGCTCTTGTTCTGAACCATTCCGATGATGCTGGGAGCATAACCGTCATAAAGGAAACGCGCGTTGTCTTTTATAATGGGAAGCATGCTTTCGGATTCCACATCTCTGGTGCTCTTAACGGTAAGAACGGTATCAAAGTAAACGGGAGTAACTTCCTTTGCACTCTGGAATGCCATTTCTTCAAGCACGGCACCTGTCATTGCGATGTTGGAGTTTGTAACGGGAATGTAGGTAAGGGGGCTCATGTTTGCAGAGCGGTTCATATAGGGCATATCCTCATTCCACTTGGGGTAAGGAAGAATACCGAAATCAAATTCAACATCCTTAAGGCCTGTAATACCGCCAAGGAAGAGGTCCTTGAACATTGCACGGCCTTCGGTGAAAGCAGACATCTGCGTACTGTAGCCCTTGGATTCAGCCCATGCGTACTGACCGTTTGCAAAGAGGTTTACTATGCGGTCATAGATCTCGTGGGTTTCGTCAATATTTTCGTTAAGAATAGGCATATTGTCCGCATCTTTTTCGAGGGGGGAGTATCCGGAGGAAACAAGCAGAGCATATGCAAGCTCATAGATCCAACCGGTAAGACCCCACTGGTCATCTTCAAGAGTCATGGAACCGTCACCGTTGAGGTCTCTTGCACCCTTCTGAACAAGTTCTTCGAACTTATCCCATGTCCATGTGCCGTCGAGAACATCCTGATAAGGATATTCAAGACCAAGGTCATCAAAAATGTCCTTATTGAAAACAAGACAGTCTATTCTGTCGATATAAACGGCATAGTCACCGGTCATAACATAAACTTTGTCGCCGAAGCAAAGCTCATCGCGCACACCCTGATGCCACCATTCATCTTCGAGGTTGATGTAGGGGATAGTGTTCCAGTCCACAAAGTATTTTTCAAGTATCATCTGGGGCATACCTGTGTGCTGAACGTGGGTGAATGCATGGTAAGTGTCATCATTTGCTTCAATGAGTGAGCGGAACTGAGCGGTTGCCTGACCCTGTCCTTCGCTTTCATTGTAACCGCCTTTAACAATGTTCATTTCCACACCGAAGTGTTCGCCAACAAGATTGTTTCTGCGGTAAGCGGCATCGTTCAAAAGATCGGATGTTTCTTCTTCGGCGTAGATGTAGTTACCAACTGAGCCTATAAGCAGGCTGAAGGTTTCACCGTCGAATTTTGTTCCTTCGGGAATGTTGGGGCTGAAAGCGTAAGAAAGTCTGTCTGTGGGAGTTTCTTCGTTGCCTTCATTTGTTTCTGTGCTGTTTTCTGTGCCTTCCTTATTTGTATCGGAATCACCGCAGGATGCAAAAAGTGCAACTGTGGGAACCGAAACAAGAAGAGCAGCAAGAATCAAAGCAAGCTTTTTCATGGGGTAGTCCTCCTGAATTTTTTGTTTTTATATCTGAACAGCCGGGAATTGAAAATTGCCCGTCTGTCAAGAACGAAATTAGTTTTCGAGAAGCTCGCGCATTTCGTCAAGCTGTTCCTGATAAGAGGAAAGCTTTGATGCAAAATCGGAAGCGTATGTATTGTTGCCCGACATTACTATATGGTTGATGTTGGGTGTGTAGCCGTCATAAAGGAAACGCGCGTTGTTTTTGATAATGGGAAGCATAGCTTCGGATTCCACATCGCGGGTATTCTTAACGGTAAGAACTATGTCAAAGTAAATGGGAGTAAGTTCTTTTGCACTCTGGAATGCCATTTCTTCAAGCACAGCACCCGTCATGGGAATGTTGGGGTTGGTAACCGGGATATAGGTGAGCGCTGTCATATTGGATGAACGGTTCTGATATTCGGAATCCTCATCCCACTTGGGGTAAGGCAGGATGCCGAAATCAAAGTCAACATCGGAATAGGTGGTGATGCTTCCGAGGAAAAGATCTTTAAACATTGCCTTGCCTTCGCTGAAGCCGTTGTGCTGTGACATATAGTCAGAGGTTTCGGCCCACGCGTACTGACGGTCTTTGAAGAGGTTTACTATGCGGTCGTATATCGCATGTGTTTCGTCGACGTTCTGATTGAGAACGGGCATATTGTTTTCGTCTTTTTCAAGGGGAGAGTAGCCGGAGGAAATGAGCAGAGCGTAAAGGAGCTCAGGCTGCCAGCCGAGAAGGCCCCATCTGTCATCACCGTATTTCATGATACCGTCACCGTTGAGGTCTTTTGCACCTTTTTTAATAAGCTCTTCAAATTTATCCCAAGTCCATGTGCCGTCAAGAACATCCTGATAAGGATATTCAAGACCAAGTTCGTCAAACACGCTCTTGTTGAAAAGCAGGCAGTCTATCTTGTCAATGTAAAGCGCATAGTCGCCTGTCATAACATAAACTTTATCGCCAAAGCAAAGTTCATCGCGCACACCCTGGTGCCACCACTCGTCGTCGAGGTTTACGTAGGGTACGGTGTTCCAGTCCACAAAGTACTTTTCAAGTATCATCTGGGGCATACCTGTGTGTTGAACGTGGACGAAAGAATGGTATGTGTCGTCGTTTGCTTCTATAAGTGAACGGAACTGAGCAGTTGCTTCCTGCTGACCTTCGCCGGTTGCAGCAGCGCCTGTTTTAACAATGTTCATGGTGACGCCAAAATGCTCTGCCACAAGGTTGTTTCTGCGGAAGTTGGCATCGTTCACAAGGTCGGAATTCTCGGTTTCGGCATAGATGCTCTGACCTGTGCTTCCGATAAGCATGCTGAAGGTCTCACCGTCAAATTTCACACCCTCGGGAATGTTGGGGCTGAAATCGTAGGAAAGTCTGTCTTCATTTCCGGAGACGGAAGTTTCGCCTTTTTCCCCTTGCGCATTATCGTCGGGAGTGCCTTTTTCGCCGCAGGATGCAAACAATGATACCGTTGGCACAGAAAGAAGAAGTGCCGCAAGAATTAATGTGAGCTTTTTCATAATATCCTCCAATTAGTTAAATGAAAAGTGCACGGGAAGTCCATTTTCATATATTATATCGCATTCGCCGCAGATCAGCGGTGCGAGATATTTCACGCATTCGTCGGTTATTCCGTTGCCCGAACTGTTTATGTAGCTGTCAGGAACCTTTTTGATCTTGTTTGCAATAAGTGTAACATCTGCGGGTTCTGTATCGAAAAAGCATTTGCCGCAAGCATCGTATTTGCGGACATATGCCGCCATTTTTCCGCTTTGACCGTCGAGTGCCATTTCTGCTGCCGCACGTCCCACTTTTACGGAGTCGGATATATCTGTCGCAGAAATAAGGTGACCCGCACAGCGTTGAAGAATGTTCACTTCCACAGAGCGAACTTTGCAGCCTATCTTTTCACGCACGAGGTTTTCAAGATATTTTCCCGTGCCCGAAAGATATTTGTGACCAAAGCTGTCTACCGCTCCGCTCATGGCGGACTCACCGACGTATTTTCCGTCGGCGGTGCGAAGCCCCTCGGAAACGGCAATGACAATATACGGACC
>JAFYUY010000117.1 GCA_017549405.1 Clostridia bacterium
AAAACACATACAACCCCGGTGACACATATGTGCTCAACATGAACACAGATGCTGTTCTTTACGCACAATATGCAACACCCACAGAAGTTGTATTCACTGCAAACGGAGAAACTTCCACCGAATTGTGGATGGAAGGCAAGACATACAATCTTCCCGCAGCTCCCGCAACTGCTCCCGACGGACAGGTATTTGCAGGCTGGCAGCTCGACGGAACTGACACAGTTTATGCAGCAGGCGATTCCTTTGCTTTCACAGGCGAAGCTTCCTTTACTGCAAAGTATGCAACACCCGGCGTTAAGTACCTCAGTGCTACCGGCGCTATCGATGGTGTTACAGATCCTGTTTACACTTCCTTCGACGAAGCAGATAACGCAATCGCAGCAGAAGGCGGTATCGGTACTATCTATGTTGATGGAAACTTTGCATGGTCATCTGGCGGCATGACTATCGATTCCAAGGATCTTACCATCCTCGGTTACGATAATGAAGCAAAGCTCTGGATCAATGCAAATGATCCCACATGCGCTCCTTGTGTAGGCGGCTACCTTAAGATGATCTCCAATGTTGGTTCCACCATCACTGTCGACGATATTATCGTTAGACGTGCTGACACATATACCGACGAAGCATTCATCGGTCTCCAGAACATTCACCTCATCTTTGGTGAAAACTGCGGCTATGAAGCAGGTAAGCGTTGCAAGTCTTCCACAGACTTCACACTCACATCCACTGTTATTGACCTCTACGTTTCCCAGTACTATGGTGCAAACGCAGGTTACAGCATCACAAATAATTCTCCCGACCTTAAGTTCGCTTGGATCACACCCACAGGTGCATGGGGGGGCGGTAACGTAACTCACACCGGCGACTTCAATGTTGAATTCAATGCTGGTTGGACAGGTGACGCATTCCTCGCTACCAGAAACGGTAACGGCAACGGTGCAAACGATAAGATCAACGGCGATTCCACATTCGTGATGAATGGCGGTACGATCGCTAAAAAATTTGCATTCTCTTCTTACCCCGCAACCTTAAATGGTAATGCAACTGCCATCTTCAACGGCGGTAGCGTTTCAAATATTGTTTTCGGCGACGACATGACATGGAATAAGGGTGGCGCTCAGTCCACAGTTACAGGTACTGTAACATACGTTATCAATGCAGCAGATATGGATGCAGCTCCTACCGTAAAGGCAGGCAAGGGCTTCGGCACTGTTGGCACATCCATCCTCGTTTACAATAACGTTGAACTTGCAGATGTTGCAGTTGAAGATGCTGTAACAGGCGATTACATCGTTCTCGTAACTGAAGGTGTTGCAACACCCGTTGAAGGTCAGAACGGCAAGTTCTCCATCACTCCTGATAACGATTTCTTCGATCAGGTTCTCGCAAACGGTGTAGTAGTAGAAGCAGACGCTAACGGTTACTACACACTTCCCGAAGGCAAGACAAGTGTTACTTTCGGTAAGGAAGGTGCGGCTACATACACACTTTCTTACACAGATAACGGAGTAGAAACAGCTATCGGCGAATTCTACAACAATACAAACGCTACTCTTCCTGTTCTCACAGCTCCCGCAGGCTTTGCTCATGACGGTTACAGCTACAACGGAACAGTATATGCACCCGGTGCATCCTTCACAATGCCCGCAGAAGATGTTGTTCTCGAAGTTATATGGTATGAAAATGCCGAAAACGTTTGGTACGTTAAGTCCAACGGTAACAACAAAAACGGCGGTCACAAGGCAGAAGCTCCTCTTGCAACAATTCCCGAAGCATTCGTTCGTATAGGCGCAGCTGACGGTAAGGTAGTTCTCATGGATATGGTTAATCTCGGCGTATGGAATCCTACCATCGCTGCAGACCAGACAATCACCATCACAGGTGAAGGCTATGAGGGCGCAGGCTTTGCTAATGGCAAGCACAGAATGATCGTATCCTCCGGTCACCTCGTTCTTGAACACCTCATTGACTATAACAATGAAAGTGTAGATGCTAATACTCCTTTCATTGTTGGTTCCGCAGAACTCACAATCGGCGAAGGCTATAAGCTCGCTGTTCTCAAAAACGGCGCTATGACTGTTACCGCAACCGGTACACAGATCGAATTCAACAACAACATTACAAACCCCGTTGTTAATGCTGATGGTGACATCCAGTTCATCACCATCATCGACTGGGGCAACAGAACTATCAATGGCGACCTTACAATAAATATCGGTCCTAACGCAACCTACGGCGGCAGCAACCAGGGTATCGTAAACTTTGGTGGTGACGCTTCTTCCAACGGAAATACCGCAACCGTTAAGGGTCAGATCTACGTAAATGTTGACGGCAACCAGTCCGGCGCTAAGATCTTCCGCAACGGCTTTAAGGCAGGTTCTAACACTGTGATCAACGGTTACCAGATCCTCCTTAAAGATACAAACGTAACATTTGCAGGCGACCACAGCACACATGGTACTTACACCAACACTGGTGCTGAATATGTTGTAACAGCTACAACTATGGACGGTTGTGATGTTGTAACAACTTCCTTCGGTAAGGTAATGCTTACTGTAGGTCCCGAAGCAGTAGCATCCATCACAGATGCTAACGGTACTCGTGAAGTTGCTGAATCCGGTGAGATCACACTTGCAGAAGGTGCAACCTCCATCAGCTTCGGTTCCAATGCAAGAGTAACAATCGTAGACTCCGAAGGTAATGTTCTCGGCGAACAGGCTGCAGGTACAATTTATACTATCCCCGCAGGCACCGCTGCTGAAGATGAACTCTTCTTCGGTTGGACTATTGATGGCACTCTCTACGCAGTAGGTTCTTCCTACACACTTCCCGCAGTTACAACTACTGTAGTTCTTACTCCTTTCACAGTTTCCAAGGATGCTCATGTTTATATCGATGCTGTAAACGGTAACGATGCAAACACAGTCCTCACCGCTGAAACTGCAGTTCAGACACTTAATGCTGCAGCAGCTATTCTTGCTCAGTTCCCCGAAAAGGCAACTCTCCATGTAGTTGGTGAGCTTTATGCAGGTGCACTTGCACTTCCCGCATACAACGGTGTTCTCACAGTTGTAGGTACAGACACAGCTGGTGTTCTTTCTGCAGACTATGACATCACACTCAAGTCCGATATCGTTCTTAAGGACATCGGTCTTAAGATGGCTCAGGACTGGAAGCACATCTACTCTCAGGGCTTCAACATCACTGTTGAAGAAGGCACATACAAGGTAGCAGGCTCCATGCCTCTCAGAATCCATGCTGGTAAGCAGGGCGCTGATACAAACGGAGATATGACAATCACTCTTAACTCCACAGCGTTCGATAACCTCCACCTCGGTCCCTTCTACATCAACGATGGTCAGACCAAGAACTTCAACGGTGACATTACTGTTAACGTTGGTGAGGGTGTAACTCTCAATTCTATCACCGGTGGTGACGGTTACGGTACTGTAAGAGGTAAATTTGCTGTAAACGGTGCTGTTACTGTTAACGTAGCAGCAGGTGCTACTATTACAGGTTCCGTTTCCCTTGGTTATATTACATCTGCAACTGAAGGCTTTGTAATTTACAACTACGGTACAAAGAGAATTCACTTCGAAACAGCCCTCGAAAACGACTACTGCTTCAATTTCTATGAAGGCGTAACCGGTACATTCGCTGATGGCGTTCTCACCACTAACAAGGCAGCTTGCCTTGCTAACACAGGTGCAGATACTAATGCTGATAACAAGATCAATGTTCCTCAGGGCACATACGATGTAAGAGCCGGCAAGTCCGTTAAGGATGAAGGCCTCACAGTTGAAGGTGCTCAGATCAGAACTGAAGGCGTTCAGGCTCTCAGATTCGTAGCTGACTACACAGATGCTCTTAAGGCTCAGTACGCAGATTGCGAATATGGCTTCGTTGTAATTCCCACAGCTGTTCTCGGCAACAACATGCTTGTTGCAGGCGGTTCTTACGAATTCGACGGTAACAATTACGACGCTTACACAGTTAAGGCTGCAAGACTCTACTCTGACGAAGATGGCTATGTAACATACACAGCTGCTCTCACAGGTCTTGAAGTTGATCAGTACAAGACTGAATACACCGCAGTAACTTACATCAAGAGTGGTGACGAGTATATCTATGGTGACTCATATACAGCTTCTGTATACAAGGTTGCTCAGGCAGTACTCGCAGATGAAACTGTAACAGACGAAGCAGTAAGAGCTACAATGCAGGCTCTCATTGATGCTGCAGATGCTGAATAATTACTAATTATCTCGTGCATACAATACGGCGTAAGCCGTGTTGTGTGCCGGAAAATGTAAATTATTTTAGATTAGTCTTTACAAATTCATTTTATTGTGTTATAATTAAAGCAATTAGAAAGGTGGTATTGCTCTAATGAAGGAGATATATGAATCCCCCAATCTTGAAGTAATTGAATACGAAACAGAAGAAGTTATCACTGCCAGCGGTTTTGGCGATAACGATTTCAACGATCCTTGGGGTAACATCTAAGTACTTCAGATCCCTCCCGCAAAGCGGGAGGGATTTTTCTTTTCTGAAAATAACTATTCAGAAACATATTCATTCTAATGTGTATAAAAAAAGCCCCGCAAACTTTTACGTTTGCGGGGCATAGTATTATATTATTATTTGATGGATCTTTCAATCATGCTGTTTATTATCTCACGCATCTTCAAAGTGAAGTTTTTATCTGCGGGCACTTTTTGAAGATCAAGTTCTTCACCGTCGTTAAGTCCCTTCAAAACCTCATGCACGGCTTCTTTTCCGTATATATCCTCACAAAGTCTGAGCGCTCTCATATCCTGAAGACCGTCGCGGAACACGTAGAATCTCACAGAAGGCAGCGGGGAAAGATCATCACCCGGGTAAACCAGGAATGAATCGCCTGCGCAGAATCTTTTATCAGCATCCGTAATAAAATACGGATCTATTTTTTTAATTGATTTTGCGGAATTATAGAAATTGAATCCCCAGTGCAAAAAGCCTTTCATTTCAAATGCGTAAAGCAGGCTGCCACATATGCGGTTGCGATACGAAGGCATTGCAATCCCTCTTCCGGTAACATTTCGTGGCACTCCGCAGTAATATACAAAACGCGGCTGAACGTCCTTTTCAATAAACGCTTCGCTGTGCTGTATTCCGGGGATCGGTACGTCCAAAAGTCCCTTGTTATAGAACTCGAGGTTGAACATTGCATCCATTATCTTATAGCCTTTGAGATATTTTCTGATTATTTTACTGCATTCCCCGTAGCTTTCAAGGAATTTAAGCTCGGGTTCGTCGGATATGTGAAAATATGTGCAGTCGGCAAGGCCAAGTGCCTCAAGCTCTTTCTGCAGTTCAGCAAGGAATGAAGATAGAAACTCTTCATATTCAACTCCGTGAGAATCTGTTTCCCAGCCAAATATCTTCTTTTGCTTGCCATCAACATTTGCCACAATTTTGGGGGCATGCATAGCTCCCCACTGCGTAAACAGATGGCTCATTTCAAAATATTTTATTCCGCACTTTTTGGCAAGAGCTACCCATCTGCGCAATTTTTCAAAGCCGAATGTATATTCACCGTTTTCAACAGTAACATCCACAAGCTGTGTGGTGGTACGCTCTCCGCCCACATTTGTGTCAAGGGGCGGTGTGAAGAGGGGAGTATATATCATTGTGTTGCCGCCATCCACATATATCTTCATGAACTTTTCGATGGCTTTCCAGTGTTTTTCCGAAAAAACTTTGGTGTGGTATGCGTCTGCAATGCAGTCAGTATGGAACCAATGGGTGATAACAGTGCTATCTTCGGGCAGAACTGCTCCTATAATGCGCAGAGTGTGAGTGCAGCTTGCAAGTAATTCGTTATCGGTCGAACGGAATTCAACTGTAACATCGTATTCTCCCGCAGGAATATCCGAGGTATCGATCTCGACCCACAGTGTGTGAAGCAATTTTTCAACAATGTGCAGATCTTCCTTTTCCTTGACAGGACTGAGGATATCGGGAAATACTCCGGGGTATTCGCGCAAGAATCCGTCTTTATTTTCGTATATCGGTGCGCAATATACTGCCGGCACGTGCTCTACCGAGTACACTTTAATATGCTTTTTTATTTTTGATTTCACCTTGAATCTGCATGAGTTTATACTATAATGAATAGTTGCATAATCTTCGTCCGTGTATGCAACACAAAAGCTGTGTTTTTCGCCTATAAGTGCCGAAGATGCAGCATATTCCGCAAGATCGCAAATGTTTTCATCGTAAAAAACCTTTTCAAGCGGTGAAATTATTTTTGCTTTGAAATTCATTGTATTTCCTCCTTATGGGAAGTTTTTTATAAAAACAGCACGCAGCTGTATATATCGATGATATAATCAGAAGTATATAAAAATATATATATCCGTATCTTGTGAATGGTGTTATATTGTTACGAACAGTAGCTTTGCCGGCAACAATATCTTTTTGTAAAAGTTTTCCGTGGATGACGGTTCTTCCGTGACTGTCGATTATACCCGAAATCCCTGTGGCAGCGCTTCTTACGATGCTTCTGCCTGTTTCCACAGCGCGGAAACGCGCGTGGGCAAAGTGCTGATAGACCGCGGCGGAATCGTTATACCACGAGTCGTTTGTTGACATGACGATTATCTCGGCAGCGTTTTTGGTGCTTTCCGCAGCGTTTTCATAAAATAGAGAATCATAGCATATCAGAGCGCCGATATTTAATTTATCTGTTTTGAACACATGATGTTCTGCGCCTTTTGTAAGCGGTTTACCACCCAAATTGAAGTTTTCAAGAAATGGAAAGGTGTGTGTCAATTTTCCGGGAATATATTCACCAAAGGGCACAAGCGTGTGCTTGTTATAGATATTATTGTGCATTTTCCCATTTTCGAACAGATATATTGAATTATATCTTTCTTCGTTTTGTTCCGTGAATGCACCGCAAACTATAGTGCACCCAAGATCTTTGGAAAGAGCAATGAGTCCATCCTGAATATATCTGCCGTTAATGCTGCTCTTCCCGATATTTGTGTTGAAAAGGGTGGTGAATACAGTTTCGGATAAAACGACAATATCGGCTTTGGGATTTTCCGAAAAATATGATGTTATATCATTGCGGAATTCATCGAAAGTATCCACAGACAGTTTTGCCCACTTGTCGTATGAAGAATTGTTGTCCTGGTAAATTACAGCATCGATTGATTCGGTGTTTTTATCATGTTTGATATATAATGTGCCGAAAATCAGATTGCCGGTGAAAATTACAATAGCTAAAAAAATGCAAAGGTTTCTTTTTAAAGGTGAGCAAAAAAGAGCATGTGCGATTAAGGCATTAAATAATACTATTATAAATGTTATAAAGTATGCCCCGAATATGCTTGCCGACTGAATTCCTGAGATAAACGCTCCTTGAGAAATATATGTCACAGCCCATGGAAATCCGGGAAAGTCAAGCTTTTCGGATAATGTGAGAATAAGTTCTGCTGCGGTGTGAAAAGCAGCAAAGCACAAAGACTTTGCAAGCACGTTGTTGCTTGTTTTGCAAAGCATGGAATATATGACCGAGGATAGACCGAAAAGTGTCGCATGAAGTGCCGAGATTGCCAATATGATAAATAATATGATTGCAATCAAAAACGGTGCTGGAAATCCGAGCGGTTCCATATATATCAGTTCCTTGAACCACGAAAGGATAATTGCTGATTTTATAAAGTGGTTCAAAAAACCATATAAAAAAGCCTTTTTTGCACTAAAGGTTTGCTTTGATGTGAAAATTAAGAAGAACGGTATAAATGAAAACCATTCAAGAAGAAACAAACTATCAGCGAAAAAAGGCAAAGCTGAAAATATTCCGCCCGCAATAACACAGCAAAGGCGGAATTTTTCAGAGTATAAAAATTGCGTATGTGCTTTGGTGCGCATCCTATAAAAGGTTACGCTGTGAGCTTTTCGAGGTATTCAACCACATCGGATACTGTTACGAAATCCTTTGCGATCTCTTCATCCACATCTATCTCGAAGGTTTCTTCGCAGTGGATAACAAGTTCTGCAAGCTCAAGCGAGTTGAAACCGAGGTCGTTCACAAGTTCAGCTTCAAGTGTGATCTTGTCTGCATCGATCTGCATCTCGTCTATCAAAAGGGTTTTAAGCTGTTCAAACATAAGTAAATACCATTCCTTTCTGTTTGTTTGGGATTTTAGTACGGCATATGCGGAAAATAGTTTTTCCGCATTGCCCATAAATAAACGTTGTTAAATTATATTATACGAGAAAACGTTTTATTTTTCTTGTGGAAGTTTTTTCAAATTCTGTCTTTTTGATTTCAACATTGCGTATCTGCTTGAAACCGGGGAGTATTTTGTTGATATCGAGGATCTGTTGCTTTACATAACCCGCAATGTCTTCAATGCCCATTTCGTGCAATTTGTCGTAATTGGGGAAAACAACAGCTGTGAGTACCACTTCGCCTGTTTCGGCATTTGTGCGGCCCACAACGACGCATTCGCTGATGATATCTATCTTTTCGAGATATTCTTCGATCTCCTCAGGAAAGACATTCTTGCCGTTGTTGAGAACAATAACGTTTTTCTTTCTGCCGGTTATATAGATGTAGTTGTCTTTATCCATATATCCGAGATCGCCTGTTCTGAACC
>JAFYUY010000118.1 GCA_017549405.1 Clostridia bacterium
GGACGGCAAGAACGCTCTTTCGGAATCCATGTCCGTATTCTACTCCTCCTGCATTGACACGCTCACATCGGTTTCGGAATTCATACAGCGCCTGGCACGTGCTTCGGAAAGCATAAACCCCAAAAGTGCCGAATGCCTTAAAAACATAGCCTGCAACCCTCCGAAAAATACATATGAAGCAATGCAGCTCATTCTCATATTCTTTGTGGTATATGAATTTGTGCTGTGCGGACGTCTGCGCACCCTTGGCAGGCTTGACGAGATGTTTTTGCCCTTTTACAAAAACGACCTTGAAAACGGCACCTTTACAAAAGATCAGATAAAGGAGCTTTTCAAATACTTCCTTTGCCGTTTTCACGCCATGAAGATAGCCTACGACCAGCCGCTCCTTCTCGGAGGTATCGACCGCAACGGAAACGAGGTCACAAACGAGCTCTCATATATGATAGTTGAGGCATACAATGAGCTTAATATTCACAGTCCTAAAATTCACATCCGCGTTTCCGACAAGACTCCCGAAAGCTTTGTAAAACTTGTGCTTTCATGCATACGCGGCGGCAACAGCAGCTTTGTTTTCGCCTGCGACAACACAGTAATAAGATCCCTTACAAAACTTGGAATGACAGAGTGCGAGGCACGGGATTATGTGCTTATCGGTTGTTATGAGGCGGCAATATGGGGTATTGAGGTGCCCTGCACAGGTTCGGGACGCATAAACCTTGCAAAATGTGCGGAGCTTGCCATGAACGGCGGAAAAGACATGGCGACCGGCAAGCAGATCGGCAGAGCCGTGGGAAAGATACGAAGCTACAAAGATTTCGAAACAGCCGTAAAAGAGCAGATCTCTTACCTTTCGGCAAAAACCGCAGACTATATCCGTGCCATAGAAAGCCTTTATCCCGATATTTACCCCGACCCGCTCTTATCATCCATGCTTGACAACTGTGTTGAGTGCGGAACCGATGCCTATGCGGGCGGTGCGAAATACAACAACAGTTCCATAAATTTTGCAGGAATTGCAACGCTTACGGATATTATGGCGGCAGTGAAAAAGGTGGTTTTTGAAGAAAAAAGAATATCCTTTGAAGAACTCTGCACCCTTATGAAAAACAACTGGCGCGGTGCAGAAAAGCTCCGTCTTTACTGCGGCTCCCTCAAAGAAAAATACGGCAACGGAAATAAAGCCGCAGACGATATTGCCCGCGACATGGCAAAACACACAGCGCAAAGCTTAAACGGCATTCCCAACGGAAGAGGCGGATATTTCAAAGCGGGACTTTTTTCCATTGATAATTGCTTCCCGCTCGGAGAAAAGACCGCTGCCACCCCCGATGGAAGATATGCGGGCGAGCCTTTATCCAAAAATCTTTGCTCCACAACAGCAAAAGACAGAAACGGCATCACCGCCCTTGCGCAGTCTGTGGCAGCCATGGATCTTTCGGATTTTTCCAACGGTTCGGTGCTTGATGTCATAATGCACCCGACAGCAGTCAGCGGTGAGGACGGACTGTGTGCCATGTACGGTGTTTTGAAGACATTTTTTGATGCGGGCGGCTTTGCCATGCACGGAAATGTTTTTGATGCAAAAAAACTCCGTGAGGCGCAGGAAAACCCGGAAAAGCATTCCACGCTCCAGGTGCGTGTGTGCGGCTGGAACGCATATTTTGTGAATCTTTCCAAAAAAGAGCAGGACGAGTTTATAAAGCAGACGGAGCATATAAGCTGATATGTGAGAATAAAAAGTATGTTGCCTTTCGTTACAATCAAATTATTCAGACACCTTCTTCTGCTACTTCTTTTTGTATGTCCTGCGCATTTTGGTACAACCCGCAGATTGCTGCTTGACTTTTAATATAATATAAAATATAATGTCGGCAAGAGGTGATTTTGATGTGTGGCGGAATAAAAATGACCGAAAGAACAAAGAAAATCCGCGAAATATACAAAAACTGCCCCGTGGCAAAAGAAAACCGCCCGTTTTATTACTCGGGCGACAGATGGTTGAGCCTCGGGTTTCTTGAAGGCTGGCTCGAAAACGAAACCGCCCTCACCACAAAGCTCCGCCGTTCATTGTCCGAAGCGCACGAGCTCGACTGTGCAGAGCCCATAATCGACGACTGCGAGCTTATATGCGGAAAAGTTTATTTCCCAAAATATTCGCCCGAAGAGCAGGCGCGATTTGACGAGCTTGCAAAGGCTTTTCGCATGTCCCCCACGGCAAAAAGCACCGAGGTCTGCCGCGCCCGCGCAGATCATATATGCCTTGATTTTGAAAAACTCCTGCGGGTAGGCGTAAACGGGGCAATTGACGAAATTAAAGAAAAAAGAAGAAAGCTTGACCTTTCCTCGCAAAACAGTCTTTACAGCTTTGAAGTCTATGAAAAAAAGGAGTTTTACGACTGCTGTATCATAGAGCTTGAAGCAGTGCTGCGTCTTGCAAAGAGGTATTCCGAAAAGGCGCTGGAGCTTTCAAAAAAAGCAGCTGAACCTCGCAAAAGCGAACTTATAAAAATTTCCGAAAATCTTGAAAAGGTACCTGCAGGGCCCGCCGAAACCTTTTATCAGGCAGTGCAAAGCGTGCATTTTTATCTTTTCAACATGTTCGGGCTTTATCCGCTCGGGCGTCCCGACAGATATCTTCTGCCGTATTACGAAAATGACATCAAAAACGGCGTTCTCACAAAAGAATTTGCCCAGGAGCTTATAGACAACCTATGCCTTGGCGTTTCCGGCTACGTATTCTCCCGCGCCGCCTGCGGTTTTATCGTGGGCGGGAGCGACGGGTACGGAAATCTTATTGAAAACGACCTTACCTATATGTTTTTAACAGCACTTAATCACATAAAAATGCCCGACCCGAACGGAGCCTTGGCGGTAAACGAAAAAACGAGCAAGGACTGCCTTGCCTATGCCGCGCATATCATAAAGGACGGCACCACACATCCCGCCATATATAACGACAATGCCATAATCAGGGGGCTTTGCGGTTACGGTATTCCGCGGGAAGATGCCTGCGAATACATACACACAACCTGCGCCGAAATGAGCATATGCGGAAAATCACGCATGTACACCACGTCCTTTACGGTAAACATGCCCGGCGTGCTTCTGGAGCTTTTGCAAAGCGGCATTCCGAATAATTTTGAGGAGTTGCTGGAGCGTTATTTTGAGAAACTTGAATTCGTAACGAAAAACGGGAATGAAAATTATGTAATGCGCCTTATGGAAGCCGGCCGAAACGGACACCAGCCCATGCGCGCATCCTGTTTTGTGAATGACTGTATTTCCGCGGGGCGTGACGTTTATTCGGGCGGAGCAAAATACAGCTATATGCAGCCGATATTTATTGGTTTTTCCAATCTGTGCGACTCGTTGTTTGCCATAAACACCCTTGTTTTCAAAGAAAAAAAGCTGACTCTTGAAGACTTTTTTGAAATTGTAAAAAGCGACTACAAAAACAGCGAAGATCTTCGGATATATATTATAAACAAGCTTCCCCACTATGGAAACGACAGCGGGGAAATAGATGATTTTGCCCATTCTCTTTATCTGAAGCTGGAAGAACTGTTTGACAAAAAAGAACTTTCGGCAGGAAGATTCTGTATGCCCGGCACCTTTTCTTACGTAAACCACGCATCGCACGGGGCTGTTACCGGCGCCACTTTTGACGGGAGAAAAAGCGGAATGTCTTTGTCAGACGGCTGCTGTCCCGTTCAAGGGTATGACAGAAGCGGCCCCACAGCCATGATAAATTCCCTCACAGGGTGGGATCAGGGACGTTTTATGGGCGGCATGGTGGTGAACGTAAAGTTTTCCAAAAGTGCCTTTGACGATAACAAAATAAACGTCTTTTTGGGGCTTGTAAACACCTTTACGGAACGCGGCGGCATCGAGATGCAGTTCAACTGCGTGGACAGGGAAACGCTCATCGATGCAAGGCTCCACCCGGATTCTCACCGCGACCTTGTGGTGAGAATCGGCGGATATTCCCATTATTTTACGGATCTCATGCCATGCCTGCAGCAGGAGATAATAGACAGAACGCAGTATTGAAATTTAATTAAAAAACAGACGGTGCCGAAAAATGAACTGCACCGTCTGTTTCTGTTGTATTTTACAAAATCACTCTTGCCGCACCGTCGCCGTATTCTATTCTGTTTCCGCTGCAGGACATACTTTCGGTATATGCGAAATATTCTTCCTTTGACGCAAAGCGCGGAGTGAATTCCGCCTTTATTTTTTTCGCCCGCTCACCGTCATTACGAAGAAGAAGCTCCAGCATCGTAAGCTGCCATTTTGCA
>JAFYUY010000119.1 GCA_017549405.1 Clostridia bacterium
AAAGCTTGTGTTTGCCAAAAAGAAAGCCTCCGAAATATGCAAAAACATCTGTGATGCATGCACCTATAAAGATAAGTAAATGAAGGTAGATGCCGAATTCCGGAATATCGCGCACCCTGACAATACTTGTAAAGGAAACAGTAATATATACCGATGTCATAAAAACAACGGCAATGTCGCGCGTGTTTATTTTGTCTGACTTAAAAACATGAATAAACAGCAGATAAAACAGAAAGACAAGGGAAATGCTGAGAAGAACACCATATGCTGTTGCAAAGCGCGTTCTTGAAAGTAATGGTCCAAGCGCCGCGTATATCAGCGCGGGGATTGCGATAAAACGCTGCTTTATCTGACTTGTGCAGGATAGCATCTCGTGAACTCCGATGACGGAACACAATGCTGCGAAAACAATAAATAACGCTGTGTGAGAGAATAGTGTTAATGGGATAAACGCTATTACAAGAGCGGCTCCCGTAAGGATTCTTTGAAGCATCTTCTACCTCCGCTCACAGTCCACCGAATCTTCGGTGCGTTTTTGCGAATTTTGAAAAGGCTTTGTAAAGGTCTTTCTTTCCGAAATCCGGCCATAAGGTATCCGTAAAATAAAATTCAGAATATGCCGCCTGCCACATAAGAAAATTGGAAAGACGAAGTTCTCCACCGGTGCGGATAATGAGATCGGGATCTCCGACAGGGGTGGTGTAGAGCTTTGAAGAAATGTCGGTTTCGGAAATCTCATTTTTGCCCTCGGAAATAAGCGCATTAACGGCGGTGCATATTTCTGCACGGGAGCCGTAGTTTACCGCCACGTTAAGGTTATAGTTAAGATGCGCGGTCTTTTGCTCCGAGTCATTCATTTTTTCAGCTATTTCGGGAGGGAAAACGGAACGATCGCCAATGATACGCATACGTATACCTTTTTTGAGACATTTTTCAATACAGATGTCGAGGTATTCATTGAGCAGATTGAGTATGTATTTTACTTCAGAGTCGGGTCTTTTCCAGTTTTCGGTGGAAAAGGCATAAACGGTTACGGTTTTGACACCTGCATTAAAACACATTTCCACCACATCTTCAAAGGTTTTAACACCCTTGCTGTGACCTGCAGTGCGTGGAAGACCGCGGCGTTTTGCCCATCTTCCGTTTCCGTCCATTATAATTGCCACATGTCCCGGAATAACATCCGGGAGCATGTGTTCGTTCAGATGGTTTTTTTGAGAAAAAATACCCATGTCAGATAGCCATGATTTCCTTGGTCTTTTTGTCTGTTGCGGCATCTACTTCTTTGATGAACTTTTCTGTGAGATCCTGAATGTTCTTTTCGGATGTCTTCTGTTCGTCCTCGGTCATTTCCTTTTTCTTGGTCATATCTTTGGCTTTGTCATTGGCATCGCGACGAATGTTGCGCAATGCAACCTTTGCGTTTTCAGCGAGCTTTGCAACCTGCTTTGTGAGCTCACGTCTGCGTTCCTCGGTAGGCTGGGGGAATGCAATGCGGATAACCTTGCCGTCATTCTGGGGAACAAGTCCGAGATCGGCAACCTGAATAGCTTTTTCGATAGCTTTGAGAAGTGTGGAATCCCAGGGCTGGATAACGATGGTTCTTGCATCGGGAACTTTTACTTCAGCAACCTGGTTGATAGCTGTGGGGGAACCGTAATAATCCACGGTCACTTTGTCAAGTATCTGGGGATTTGCACGTCCCGCACTTATCGTTGCGAGCTCTGCTGCATATGCTGTGAGGCTCTTTTTCATCTTTTCTTCGAAATCTTTTGTGTTGAGTACCATAATAATTCTCCTTTATGTTGAGTTTTATTTTTTTAAAAATTGTTTACTATAGTTCCGAGCTTTTCGCCGTTTACCGCAGAAATTATATTTGCGGGTTCGTTAAGACCGAAAAGCAGAATGGGAAGGCTGTTTTCGCGTCCCAAAGCTGCAGCGGTGCTGTCTATTACTGCAAGGTCGTTTTTGAGTATGTCGTTATAGCTTATGCTGTCAAGCTTCTTTGCGGTGGGATCTTTTTTTGGATCGGCGGTATATACACCGTCGATGTTCTTTGCGAAAAGCGCAATATCCGCATCAAGTTCAACTGCGCGGAGAATTGCAGCAGTATCGGTGGAAAAGAAGGGATTGCCCGAGCCGCATGCAACGATCACCGCTTTGCCTGATTCAAGATGTGCAACCGCTTTGTCGCGCACATAGGGTTCTGCTATCTGCTGCATCGGAATAGCCGTCATCGTTACTGCAGGAATGCCTGCATTTTCGAGTCCCGTTTGAACAGCAAGGGAATTGATGACGGTGGCGAGCATGCCTATATGGTCGGAGCGCGTACGGCTTATCTGAGTGCCGGTCTTTCCGCGCCAGATATTTCCTCCGCCCACAACTATGGCTATCTGAACGCCGTCATCATAGCATTTTTTGATCTTTGAAGCAACTTCTGCGATAAAATCGAAGTTGAGGATTCCGTCTGCTCCTTTGGCAAGAGCTTCACCAGAAAGCTTTAGAAGTATTCTTTTGTACTTTGCCATTTTTATTTTTCCTTTCAACGGCATTGAGCCGGTTGTTTTTAATTATTCAGTTTTGGTTGTTTTTTATAAAATCAAGAACTTGTTTTTCTGTCGGAAGAGAGGGGAAAGCACCTTTCTTGCTCACAGTCAAAGCCCCCACGGCATTTGCGTAGCGGCATGCGCTGCGGACAGAACCGGAACGCAGATACTCAAATGTGAGTGCTGCTGTGAAAGCATCTCCCGCAGCCGTGGTGTCAACGGCACACACGTTGTAAGAGGGAACTGCTTCTCCCAAGTGACCGTCGTAAATGTAACATCCTCGATCACCGAGCTTTAAAACAATATATTTGACATCGAGTCTTGAATAAAGGTCTAAACATATCCTTATGTAGCTTTCAGCATCTGTGGGGCGAATTCCGGTAAGAGCAAATGCTTCGGATTCGTTGGGTGAAAAAATTTCTATTTTGCCCAATGCCGAAAGGTCGAGATCGGGTATTATGGGACCGGCATCGATAAATACGGGAACGCCGTCGGCATTTGCCTGCTTTACGGAAGAGTAAACGATATCTTTTGGTATCTCAAACTGTATGAGAAGTGCATCCGGGTAGCAGGTGAATGCTTCTTCCACCATATCTTCGGTAAGCGTATGATTTGCTCCGGGGAAAACTGTTATACGATTGGCACCGTCGCTTTCCACATAAATTGCGGCAAGACCCGTGCTCTGCTCTTTGTCGAAAGTGACATAGCGGGTGTCGATGCCTTCGTTTTCGTAGGTGTTTTTCAGCATTTTCCCGTAGGTATCGTTGCCGACTCTTGCGCAGAAAATCACATCAGCACCAAGACGTGCTGCGGCAACTGCGGCATTTGCGCCTTTTCCTCCGGGTACAAAGGAATATGACCCGCTCGATATAAGCGTTTCACCCGCACTCGGGACTCTTTCGACATTTGCAACAAAATCTATATTCGTACTGCCAACTGCAAGTATTCTTGGTTTTGGAGCCATAGTATCTTCCCCCCAATTTACCTATCATATTTTCATACATTGTTATTATATACCATAATAAGTGATATGTCAAATAAAAAATTGATTTTCTTTTGAATTTTTTAAAAA
>JAFYUY010000014.1 GCA_017549405.1 Clostridia bacterium
GCCTGGAATCCGTTACAGATACCGCACATAAGTCCGCCGCGATTATCAAGAAGATCGGTGACAGCATCTTTTACCTGTGCACTGCGGAAGAACGCAGTGATGAATTTGCCGGAACCGTCGGGTTCGTCACCGCCCGAGAAACCGCCGGGTATAAAGATTATCTGAGAATCCGAAGCCTTCTTGGCGAATTCTTCAACGGAAGTTGCAACCGCATCGGAAGTGAGATTTCTGATAACGAATATTTCGGGATCAGCACCTGCAAATGCAAGAGCCTTTGCTGTGTCATATTCGCAGTTTGTGCCGGGGAATACGGGGATGAGAACTTTAGGCTTTGCACATTTTATTGCGGCACTTACACGGTCAGAAGTTTTATAGTCAAGCTTTTCAACCGGTGTGCTGTCGAAAGGAATATTGCAGGAGAAGATCGGCTCAAGCTTGCCTTCGTAAATATCGAGAAGCTTTGCAAGGGTTACGCTTTCGGTTCCGAAGGAAACTGCGTTGTCATCGGTGGTGTAACCGAGGAGCTTGCCTTCGCAAACGCTGTCATCTGTAAGTTCAAGGATAAACGAGCCGTAGTTGTAGCCGAATATGTCGTTTGCTGTAAGACCATCCGCAAATTTAAAGCCGATATCGTTACCAAAGCCCATCTTAAGAACGGCTTCTGCGCATCCACCGTAGCAAGGTGTGTATGCGGCAACGGCCTTGCCTGAAGCAGTAAGCTTTGTTACTGTGTCGAATACTTTCTTAAGGGATTCGGGGCAGGGGAGATTATCCTTTGTATATTCGGGAGTGATGAGAACCACCTTGTGTCCCGCAGCCTTGAAGTCGTTGGAGATGATATTCTTTATTTTGCCTGTTGTAACAGCAAAGGAAACAAGCGTGGGAGGAACATCGAGCTTTTCAAAGCTTCCGCTCATGGAGTCTTTGCCACCGATAGAGCCTATTCCGAGATCCATCTGTGCCGAGAAAGCACCGAGGAGAGCCGCAAGAGGCTTGCCCCAACGTTTTCCGTCGCGTCCGGGTTTTTCAAAGTATTCCTGGAATGTAAGATATGTGTCGCTGAAATCCATTCCTGAAGCAATAAGCTTACATACGGATTCTACAACTGCAAGGTAAGCACCATGGTAAGGGCTCTTTTCGGAAATAAAGGGGTTAAAGCCGTATGCCATAACAGAGCAATCTGCGGCATCGCGGTCTTCGACTGATATCTTGTTTGCCATTACCTGGGCGGGAGTGAGCTGGTTTTTGCCGCCGAAAGGAGCAAGAACGGTACCTGCACCGATGGTGGAGTCAAAACGCTCGGAAAGTCCGCGCTTGGAGCAAACGTTAAGATCTCCGGCAAGGGAGGTAAGGTTTTCTGTAAACGTGCCCTTGATTTCTTTCTCAAAGTTTTCGGGCTTTGCGGGAGCGATGTTTATGTGTTTTTCAGCTCCGTTGGAATTTAAGAATTCGCGGCTGATATCAACGATCGCCTTGTCGTTCCAGTACATAACAAGTCTTGGCTCTGCAGTTACTGTTGCAACAACAGTTGCTTCAAGGTTTTCGCTCTGTGCAAGTGCCATGAAAGCGTCTGCGTCCTTCTTTTCAACAACAACAGCCATACGTTCCTGGGATTCGCTTATTGCGAGCTCTGTTCCGTCAAGACCGTCGTATTTCTTGGGAACGGCATTGAGGTTTACGCAAAGACCGTCAGCAAGCTCGCCGATCGCAACGGATACACCGCCTGCACCAAAGTCGTTGCAGCGCTTGATAAGGCGAGAAGCCTTTCCGTTACGGAAAAGACGCTGAAGCTTGCGTTCTTCGGGTGCGTTACCCTTCTGAACTTCCGCTCCGCAACTTTCGAGTGAGGAAACGCTGTGGGATTTGGAGGAGCCTGTAGCACCACCGCATCCGTCACGGCCGGTTCTTCCGCCGAGAAGTATTACAACGTCACCGGGATCAGGTCTTTCGCGACGTACATTTTCAGCGGGTGCCGCAGCAACAACTGCACCGATCTCAAGGCGCTTTGCCGCATATCCTTCGTGATATATTTCGTCAACAAGACCTGTTGCAAGACCGATCTGATTGCCGTAAGAAGAGTAGCCTGCAGCAGCAGTTGTTACTATCTTGCGCTGAGGGAGCTTGCCGGGAATGGTTTCGGAAACGGGTTTCAGCGGATCAGCAGCACCTGTGACACGCATTGCGGAATAAACATAAGCACGTCCCGAAAGGGGATCGCGGATAGCACCGCCGATACATGTTGCGGCACCGCCAAAGGGTTCTATTTCGGTAGGATGGTTGTGGGTCTCGTTCTTGAAGAGAAGAAGCCAGTCTTCATCCTTGCCGTCTATTTCAACCTTCATCTTTACGGTGCAGGCGTTTATTTCTTCGGATTCGTCGAGCTTTTCGAGAAGTCCTGCTTTTTTGAGATGTTTTACGGCAATGGTCGCAATGTCCATAAGGTTTATGGGCTTTGTTCTGCCGAGCTCTTTTCTTGTTGCGATATAGCGGTCATACGCGCTCTTGAGAAGCTCGTCTTCAAATTCCGCACTGTCTATTGTTGTGAGGAAGGTGGTGTGACGGCAGTGGTCGGACCAGTATGTGTCGATCATCTTGATCTCGGTAATAGTGGGGTCGCGCTTTTCGCTGCGGAAATAGCTCTGGCAGAATTTGAGGTCATCAAGATCCATTGCAAGACCGCGTTCGGAAAGGAATTCGCCAAGAGATTTTTCGCACATGTCGCAGAAGACTTTTACGGTCTCAACGGCATCGGGAACGGCATATTCTGCTGCAAGAGTCTTGTAGTCTTCAAGAGAAGCTTCTCTGCTTTCCACGGGGTTGATAACGTATTTCTTTATCTTTGAAACATCGTCTTCAGAGAGCTTTCCGCCGAGCACATATACCTTTGCGCTTCTTACGGTGGGGCGGTCTCCGTGGGAGATTATCTGAATACACTGTGCTGCAGAATCAGCACGCTGGTCAAACTGACCGGGAAGATATTCTACGGCAAAGACAGTTTCGTTTTCTGAAACTGCGATGCTGTCTGTTGCGTTGTCGAGCTGAGGCTCGGAGAAAACAGTTTTTACGGAATAATCGAAAAGATCTTTATCTATATTTTCAACATCGTATCTGTTGATAAGACGAAGCGTTTCGAGGTTTTCAATGCCGAGAAGAAGCCTGATATCAGAAAGAAGCGACTTCGCATCGTTGGCAAGAGAAGGCTTTTTTTCAACGTATACTCTGTAAACCATCGTTAATAATTCACTCCTTTTCAAAAACCGAAAGCGCGCGCTTTCCAATGTCATTGCGTTTATATGCGTTTTCGAATGTTATTTTTTCTGTAAGAGCATAAGCTCGCTTAACCGCTGTTTTAAGATCGTCAGCTTTGCTTACTGCACCCAGAACTCTGCCGCCTGCGGTAAGCACGGCATTGCCGTCTGCTTTTGCACCCGCAACGTATATTTCCTCAAAAGCTTCGAGCTTTTCGGGGAAAGATATTTCATATCCGGTCTGATATTTTTCGGGATATCCCGCCGATGCCATTACAACGCAGCAGCACGCACCGTTCGAGAACTTGACTTCTGTTTCGGAAAGTTTTCCGTCAGCCACAGCTTTCATGATTGTATAAAGATCGGATTCCAGAAGAGGAAGGACCACCTGGGTTTCGGGGTCGCCGAAACGGCAGTTGTATTCTATTACTTTGGGACCGTTTTGGGTAAGCATAAGTCCGAAGTAAAGGCAACCGGAGAAGGTTCTGCCCTCCTTATTCATTGCATCAATGGTGGGCAGGAAGATAGTCTTCATGCATTCATCTGCAATTTCCTTTGTGTAATAGGGGTTGGGAGCAATTGTTCCCATACCGCCCGTGTTGAGTCCGGTGTCGTTATCTCCCGCACGTTTGTGATCCATTGAGGATACCATGGGTACAACTGTCTTTCCGTCGGTGAAGGAAAGAACGGAAACCTCGGGACCTTCAAGAAATTCCTCGATTACGATATTGTTTCCGCTTTCACCGAAGATCTTATCTTCCATCATGGATCTTACAGCAGCCTTTGCTTCCTCGCGGGTAAATGCGATTATAACGCCTTTTCCGAGAGCGAGCCCATCGGCTTTGATAACTGTGGGGATGGGAGCGGTGTCAAGATAAGTGAGTGCCGCATCCATGTCGTTAAATACTTCGTATGCGGCTGTGGGAATGCCGTATTTCTTCATGAGGTTCTTGGAGAAGACCTTGCTTCCTTCGATTATTGCGGCATTCTTTTTGGGACCAAAGCAGGGGATACCCATTTCGGTAAGCTTATCGACTGCGCCAAGTACCAACGGATCATCGGGTGCCACAACGGCAAAGTCGATGCCTTTCTCAGCTGCAAACTTTGCAATTCCTTCGATATCTTTTGCACCGATATTCACACATTCGGCATCTTTTGCTATTCCGCCGTTTCCGGGGAGAGCATATATTTTATCTATTGATTTGTTTTCTTTAAGTTTTTTTATGATGGCGTGCTCGCGTCCGCCGCCGCCAACTACCATAATTTTCATTCTGTACTTTTACTCCGTAATTTTTATCAATGGTGGAAAAGGCGCATTCCCGTAAATGCCATGGTAATGCCGTATTTGTCGCAGGCTTCAATTACGAGATCGTCGCGGATCGAACCGCCGGGCTCGGCAATATAGGAAACACCGCTCTTCTTTGCACGTTCGATGTTGTCGCCGAAGGGGAAGAAAGCATCGGAACCGAGAGCAACACCTGTGATACCTGCGAGATATTCTGCAGCTTCCTTGTCGGTGAGTCTTTCAGGCTGCTTTGTGAAGTATTTCTGCCAGATTCCGTCTGCACATACGTCTTCTTCGTTCTTGTTTATGTAGCCATCAATAACATTGTCGCGGTCTGCACGTCCCAAAGTGGGAAGGAAAGGAAGGCTGAGAACCTTATCGTGCTGGCGAAGCTGCCATGTGTCTGCTTTCGAGCCTGCAAGGCGTGTGCAGTGGATTCTTGACTGCTGACCGGCACCAACACCTATTGCCTGTCCGTCATATGCAAAGCAAACGGAATTGGACTGGGTGTATTTGAGGGTGATGAGGGCGATGATGAGGTCACGAACTGCGCTTTCGGGCATATCCTTGTTTGCGGTTACGATGTTGGAAAGAAGTTCCTTATTGATCTCGAAATTGTTTCTGCCCTGTTCAAAGGTGATGCCGAAGACCTGTTTCTGCTCAATGGGAGCGGGAACAAAGCCGGGGTCTATTTTTACTATGTTGTATGCGCCCTTTTTCTTGGACTTGAGGATCTCAAGAGCTTCGTCAGTGTAAGAGGGGGCAATAACTCCGTCGGAAACCTCACGCTTAAGAAGTGTGGCGGTGATGGCATCGCATTCGTCGGAAAGAGCGACCCAGTCACCGAAGGAGCACATTCTGTCTGTTCCGCGAGCTCTTGCATATGCGCATGCAAGGGAAGAGGATTCGAGATTTTCGATATCATCCACAAAGCAAGCCTTCTTAAGCTTGTCGGAAAGGGGAATACCGATGGCGGCAGATGTGGGGCTTACGTGCTTGAAAGACGCTGCGGCGGGAAGACCGATTGCCTTTTTTATTTCGCAAACCAGCTGCCAGGAGTTGAAAGCATCAAGAAAGTTGATATATCCGGGTCTTCCGTTGAGGATCTCGATGGGGAGGTCGCTTCCGTCAGCCATAAAGATCTTGGACGGCTTCTGGTTGGGGTTACAACCGTATTTAAGTTCAAATTCTTTCATTGTTGTATCACCTTTCATTATATATCTTAATATAGCATTTTGCGGATATCCCGCACTGCGTGGCGCGGAATATCCGTTTTAAGATCAGTTATTTTTGTTGTAGATGATTTCCTCACTCTGTGCTTTTTCAAGATCCTGTGTAAACACAAAGAGTGAAACCTTGTTATCGCAGTTGAGGTTTTCCCAGATAAGATCTGCAAGCTCTTTTGCAGTGTTGGGGAGAGCTATCTCCTCGGGTTCTCCGTAGAAGGAGGGGATGGGATTTCCGTCACACTTGTAGGTGTGGATAAAGTGACCGATTCCGTCAAGGGGAATGTAGTTATAGAAATAGCGGTTGCACGCATCCGGATTGCCGTTTGCACTCTTAAGGATAGAAAGCTTGTATGTAAAGCCGTTATCCTTGTAGTTTACAACACCCGATATTCTCGGAGTGAAGTTTGGTGCATCAGGCTCAAATTCACGTGTCATGAGCGCTTCTTCAAAGGTCTTACCTTCAGACATGAAATCGTAAATGGTGTTTGTCTGGTCACCGTTGGTGATAATGTCAACACCCGGAAGTGTAAGATAGGGGTTGTAGATGATAAGGCTGGGATCGGAAAGCTTTGATTCGTCAAAAGCCTTTGTTCTCATGCCACCGTCAAATCTTTCGAAAATACGGTTGCGGCTGTTTTCGCTGCGACCCATGATGAAATACGCTATCATAGCGCGTTTTCCGTCAGCAGATTTGCCGATCACAATTCCTCTTCCGGGGTATGTGTTTTCGGAAAGCAGTTTTTTTAAATCATACAATGCCATGTTAATATCCTCCGTTATTTACTTATTATATCGGCACACACCTTTTCGCATGCGCGGGGGAGAATTATCCATTCTGCCTGCTCCATTACGCGCTTCTGAAGTGTTTCGGGAGTATCGCCGTCGAGAATCTCTACCGCTTTCTGGAGTATTATCTTTCCTCCGTCGGGTATTTCATTCACAAAATGAACCGTGGCACCCGTAACCTTTACACCATAGCTGAGAGCAGCTTCGTGAACATGAAGTCCGTAAAAGCCTTCCCCGCAAAAGGACGGTATGAGTGATGGGTGGACGTTGATAATGCGGTTTGCGTATTTCCCGGTGAATTTTTCACTGAGGATGCACATAAATCCCGCAAGAACAATGATATCCGTCTGTGCGTTTTCAAGCTGTTCGATGATTTTTTCTTCAAAATCGTCACGGTTCGCACACTGCTTTCTTGCTACGGTTACGTGTGCAATACCTGCGTTTTCAGCTCGGGTCAGGGCATATGCTCCCTCAGAGGAGGAAAGCACGAGTTTTATTTCTCCGCTTTTTATAATGCCCGCCTTTTGAGCGTCTATAAGCGCCTGAAGATTTGTGCCGCCGCCCGACACAAGAACTGCAATATTTGCTTTTTTCACTTTATCACCTTATTAATTTTTACTTGATGATGCAAGCTTCGTCAGACTTTATAACTTCGCCCACGATGTATGCATCTTCACCGTTTTCGCGGAGAATGGAAAGTGCCTTATCGGCATCGTTCTTGTCAACGGTGATGCTCATGCCGACACCCATGTTATAGGTGTTGAACATATCGCGTTCGGGAATGTTGCCCGCCTTGGCGATAAGGTCGAAAATGGGGAGAACGCGTATATCTTTCTTGCAGATGCTTGCACCGAAACCTGCAGGAAGGCTTCTCGGAATATTTTCAAAGAAACCGCCGCCGGTGATGTGGGAAACACCTTTTACGGTGATATTGTCAAAAAGTGCAAGCATGGGTTTTACATATATCTTGGTGGGAGTAAGGAGTGTTTCTCCAACGGATTTTCCGCCGAGCTCATCAACGGGGCGTTTGATATCTGCGTTTTCAACGTCAAAAACCTTTCTCACAAGGGAGAAGCCGTTGGAATGAACACCGCTGGAGGGCAGAGCGATGATAACATCACCTGCACCGATTTTGGAATTGTCAAGTATCTTATCCTTGTCTACAACACCCACAGAAAAACCTGCAAGGTCGTATTCGTCTTCGGGGTAGAATCCGGGCATTTCTGCGGTTTCTCCACCGATGAGAGATGCACCGGACATAACGCATCCGTCCGCAACACCGGAAACTATGCTTGCGATACGTTCGGGAACGTTTTTACCGCATGCGATGTAGTCAAGGAAGAAAAGTGGTCTTGCACCGCTGCAGATAATGTCGTTAACGCACATGGCAACACAGTCAATACCAACGGTATCGTGCTTATCCATGATGAAAGCGAGCTTGAGCTTTGTGCCTACGCCGTCGGTTCCGCTTACAAGTACGGGCTTTGTGATACCGCAAAGATCAAGTTCAAAAAGACCGCCAAAACCGCCAATGCCCGAAATGCAATTTTTGGTAACGGTTTTTGCGATATGCTGTTTCATAAGTTCAACAGCGCGGTAACCCGCTGTTATATCAACGCCTGCAGCTGCGTAGCTGTCGGATTTTGAAATTGTGCTCATTTTATAAATTCCTTTCGGTTAAGTTATTGACTTGCGTGTTTATTCTTTTCCGCTCCAGCAGTATGTGCAGAGTTTGCACCGGGGAAGACCTATTGCCTTTATTATTCCGTCGAGCGACTGGAATTCAAGGGAGTCGAAATTGAATTTTTTACAAATAGCTTTGCGAAGGTTCTTTCCGCGCTGTGTTGAGCTGTCGGAGTATTCCTCGATGTGATTGAAGCCTTCTTCGCCCTCAAGCTCCATGATCGTACGGCGGGCAATGAGCTCCATATCGCTGTTTGCTCTGGAAAAATTAAGGTATTTACAACCGTACATAACGGGAGGACATGCGGAGCGCATATGCACCTCTTTTGCACCGTTATCATAAAGGAAATCTACCGTTTCCTTGAGCTGAGTGCCGCGTACAATGGAATCGTCCACAAAAAGGAGCTTTTTATCCTGAATAAGCTCGTGCACAGGTATCTGCTTCATTTTTGCAACTTTGCTTCGGTCCACCTGATTGCGCGACATAAAGCTGCGTGGCCATGTGGGCGTGTATTTTATAAACGGACGCGCAAAGGGAATGCCGCTTTTGTTTGAATAGCCTATGGCGTGAGGGGTTCCGGAATCGGGGACACCACATGCGTAATCTATTTCCTGCGCAACGCCGTTTTCGGCATCTTTTTCTGCAAGCATCTCACCGTTGCGGTATCTCATACACTCGACGTTTATTCCTTCGTAGTTCGATGTGGAATAACCGTAATATGACCAAAGAA
>JAFYUY010000120.1 GCA_017549405.1 Clostridia bacterium
GTCATATGCACACCGAAATGCATGGAAACAAGGACCTCCGCACCCTTTGCGTGCACCTCGTCTATGAACTTCTTCTGTTTTGCAAGAATCAAAGGCTTCAGTGCAACCTCCTTCGGGCGGACATCTTTCAGAAATTCCATTCCCTCGGGTATATACTCATCATCCACGAAAGCGCGAGCAGCATCCGTATCAAAGGAATATCCCTGAAGATCAACCGCCGAGCAGCCTGCATCTGCCGCCATCATAAGAAGCGATGTTCTTTCGTCCTCGTTCATCTGAAGCTTTTCGTAATAACCGTTGTTATAAGTAAGTGCAAGGATAGGCAGTGGTGTGGAATCCACGATGGATTTTATGTGTTCCACGGTGCGGAATTCTTCATCCAGCGCATCAAGGTGCAGGTCAAATCCGCGGGCACCGCGCATTTCTCCGTTTTTCATTTCGGCAATAGCTTCACGAGGGTGGCGCTGACGTATAACCCCCACTATCATGGGAGAAGGGCCGTGGGCAAAAGAAGGTCTCATAATATGTTCCTCCAAAAATTTATATTTAATATACTCTGATTATATATCAATTTGCCGGAATGTAAATACCCAATATGATTTTATTTATAAAATTCAATACTCTTTTTGCCGCTTTCCCATTGCTTTTTTATAAAAATTGTTATATAATGCGAGTGTGGGAGATGAATATATGGAAAATATAAAAAACATAACCGACAACATATATATCCGCAGCATACGCTCCGTCACCAAAGTAAACCTTGCACAAGGTACCCGTTCGGCAATGCGCACGGCACGCGATGGAAATGTAATATCCATCAAGAAATGCGGCAGCACAGTTTACCGCCAGAACGGGAAAAAGACGGTTTCAGACAGCACACACGCTGTATTTCTGCCAAAGGGTGCAACATACTTATATGACATAATAGAAGCGGGCGAATGCGTACTTTTTGAATTAGAGCTTGAAGGTCCGTCACCCTTTTCAGAAATCACTTCAATACCTCTCCCCTCGGGCAACGATATATGGTTATCAGCGGAAAAAGCCGAAAAGCACTGGACTTATAAAAAAAGCGGCTACCGCAACAAGTGCCTTTCCTGCATATATGATATCCTCTCCCGTGTGCAGGACAGCAAAAGCTACACAAACAGCGGAAAATACCGGATCATAAAGCCGTCACTTACATATCTTGAATCAAATCTTTCCGATCCCGATATGGATACATCCGTCCTTGCAAGCATTTCGGGCATAAGCGTCCCATACTTCAGAAAACTTTTTTATGAGCTCTACGGAATGCCCGTGGCAAAATATATCGAAACCATCCGCATTGGAAAAGCCTGCGACCTTTTAAAGACTGATGTGGGAAGTGTCGGGTACATTGCGGAAATTTCCGGCTACCGCAACATCTACCATTTCAGCAAGACCTTCAAAAAGGTGGTGGGCGTTTCACCCGCCGAATACCGCAACGGAAGTTTCGAGTAAATTTACTTTTACGCATCATTCACATTTTAGATAAACACAGGAGTTTTAAACATATGAAAAAAAGAATTTCTCTGTCAACAGGTGCACTCCAGAATGAGCTCGGACCGTACAAAATGCTTGAATTTGCAAAGGAGTCGGGGCTTGATGCCGTGGATTTTGAGCTTATCGGACAAACTGTGGAATCCGAAAATTCCGTTTACTCAAAGTCAGACGATGAAATTTTTGAATATTTCGACAGTATCCGCAAGCATGCGGAAAATTGCGGCATAGAAATATATCAGACCCACGGCCGCATCAAAGCATATAACTATGACGAAGAATTCTACGAGCTCGAATGCCGCTCATTCAGATGCGACTGTATCGCCACAAAAGCACTTGGCGCAAAATACTGCGTTGTTCATAATGTGCATCTGGGTCTTGATGCGCCCGACTGTGACCAGCGTAAGATCAACAACCGGATGTTTGACGATTATATGCACCATGCAAAAGAACACGGCATTGTGATTGCCATGGAAAACCTTGGCGATACGTGCACGCCCGACGGCAGATTCGGTGTGGACTTTTTCGGAGACAAAGCCGAATTTTTGCGCTCCTATAACGAGGTATCCTCAAAACCCGGAAACGCAGATCATCTGTGCACCTGCGTGGATACGGGGCATATAAACAAAGCCACTCGCTTTAACACGACTCCCCCTCCGCACGAAATGATACTTGCCATGGGAAATTCTGTCAGATGTCTGCATCTCAACGATAATGACAGCATGACCGACCAGCATCTTGTGCCGGGTGCGGGCAATATAGATTGGCAAAAGGTGCTTTGCGCCCTGCGCGATATCGGCTATGAGGGCGTTTACAATATGGAGCTTGATCTGAGACGATTCGGAAATAATGTGGAGCTGATCAAGCAATATACAGCCTTTTCGGTAAACGTTATGAAAGAGCTTCTGAACAAATATCTGTAAGTATCAAATCATTGCATAGCCTAAATCGACACAAAAACGGACAGATGGTCACATCTGCCCGTTTTTTTACCTCACCACCGCCTTCAGCGGAGGCTCTTTTTTAAGGGAAAGCCTTTGAACTGTACCCTTCAAATTTTATTACTTTATAATATCAAGAATTATTTCCCGTGATTCTTCGGTACTGTAACAGCAATGAGCCATAAGCTCCTCTATTATAAAATCACGCATGATGCGGAGCATCTTTTTATTGCGAATACCAATTTCGCTGAAATTGTCCCAGTAACCGTAGGACGGGTCAAACACGCTCATTATGTTGCCTTCAAAAAGCGCACATTCGGTGGTGTTCATGCAGTATCCTTCTTTAAGGATGAACACCTGCGTATTCGGAAGATCGATGTTTCGCATGACCGTGCGCCTGCACTCCTCAGGTGTAAGCGGTCTCATTTGCGGCAGATAATCGCTGGTCTTTCCTGTTTCCATAAAGCTTTCAAGACCTTTACGTGTGAAAACGAAGTATTTCTCAACGTTTCCCTCATCAATAAACTTTTCGCGTGCGGATATTATGGAATACATCTTTTTTACGATCGGGTGCTCTGCACCAAACCCAAGATAATTGCAGTCGGCATACAGACTCTCCTGTATCTCCATGGGTATCATCATAAAACATGGAGTGTTTTTAAGCTCATAGCTTATGCAGGTGTCGAGTCTGCGGCACTTTTCAAGATAGCTCGCAAGATCCTCGATGGGAACATTAAATTTTTCCTTGGCACTTACCGAAACCTCGGAAAGTATCCTGAACTCCTCCTCGGTATGGCGGCAGTATTCGTTTTGGGAAAGCTTCATTTCCACACACGTGTAATGCTCTTCGTCGTAAATATACACAAGTGTTGCAATATCCTTTGTTATATTCTTTGCATAGAATCTGCGGGACGGATATACACCTTCGTTTATGATATAAGGGTTGTAACCCTCAAAGCATGAAAGCTTTATCATAGCGTAAAGTCCGCGTGCACCTGCTTCGGAATCATCGGTGTCATCGAAAAAGTGGTGGATATCTATCTTGCGACCGGGATGCTCCGCTATAACATCGTGAAGAGCATGAACAAAATTCTCGTTATCTATCGTTTCGATATAAAGAACTATCTCGTCGCCCGGATCGGAATTTAATATTCTGTATACTTCGTCACCAAGATATTGGGTGCTTTTACATTCATTTGCATTTTTCAAAGTGCATTTTATCTTTTTTTCAAATAATGGCACGTTTTCGAGAAAGAGCGTGGATAAAAGCTTTCGTGAGCGTGTCACATTTGCGGGAAGCTGTTCATGGGAAAGCGCCCTTTCAAGATTTTTCGCTTCCTCTCGCGTAAGTTCAAAAGCGTTTTTGAGCTTCTGGCAAAAAATCTCAATGCCTTTTAGAGTGGATTTATTATTTAAAATGCGTAAAACAGAAGTGTTGCCCGAAAGCTTCATCTGAGCTGCAAGGGCTGATACAGAAAGATTTCTGCTTTGCATAAAATTTTCAAGAAAATAAGAAAAAGAACGTTCCTTCACAAATACCTCCGTTAAAAATCAAGAAATCGGCGTGTTTCTTCATAAGAAAAATTTGCCTTATGCGGCACAATGCACCACGGATTTACAATATTATCAACGCATGAACAATATTCGCCCATGCCGTCCTCACGCATTTTAAAGACCGTGAGGGTCGACGAGCCTTCGTTTCCGCATATCATATAATCACGGCAGAAATTAAATTCTCTTGGCGATGAGCCGTGGGAATCGATAAAACCGCAATTCAAAAATCTGTTGCCCCATTTTTTAAGAACACACACAGAATCGTGTCCGCGGTTTGAAACATAAATATAACCGTTGCGGATGCGTATTGCCGATGCTGTGTTTTCGCCTTTATACTCTGCCGGCACCGTGGAACAGGATGATATATATTTCAGCCTTCCGCACGAATAGGAATAAAGGGAGAGTGTACTGTCGAGTTCACCAACGCAGTAATAAAACTTGCCGTCGGGCGAAAAAATGCCATGGCGGGGACCGCTTCCTGCAGGGGCGGATATGCGGGATTTCAGCTTTTCAAGTCCCGGGGTATAAATACTCACCGTATCGTTTCCAAGGTCGTTTACCACAAGATATTTTCCGCCGGGAGTTGGGATTATCTGGTGGGGATGCGGACTTGTCTGACGTCTTTCGTGAGATCCTTTTCCATCATGAAGAACTATATTTTTATCCGGGAAACATATACATGAGCCCGAAAGGTAGTTCACGCAGTAGATCTTCCCCTCATGAATGCAAAGATGCGCTGCAACCGAGCCGTGAGTCAGCATGGTATCGGTCTTTTCGAGCATATAGCTTTCATTTATGAAATATTTATTCACAGCACTCTGCATAGGTTCTGCCTCTCGCAGGAGTGCATAGAAATATCCGTCGGAAATTGTGGCATATGCAGGTCTGTCGGCATACTTGAAGGAGATCTGATTAAGGGTGCCGTCCTCCGAAACATCGAAGCAATAGATACCGCCGTTTTCGGCATGGGAACACACATATATAATGTCACGTTGCGTCTTAAGCGCCATATCCTGACCCCCTACAAAACAATTCGCAAGATATTTTAAAGATATTATATTTTACCACAAAAAATGTTAACACTTCTACCAAAATGCCAAGAAAAACGACGGGTTTTGTGAAATGATTCACAATTCCCGTCGCATGATTTTGTGCAAATTGCTGAGTATTTTGTAAAAATCAGCCTTTTATAATCTCCTTGACTTCATAGCCGGCATTTGTCACAGCGTTCCTTATCTTTTCTTCGGAGATCCTGCAGCCGGTAAACTCAGCTTTTCCCTCTGTGTGGCTTACGGTAAGATTTTTTGCACCTATCCCCTCAAGAGCCGCCTTTGCGTGCGCCTCACACTTGGGGCACATCATTCCTTCGATTGTAACCTGATACTTCATTGTTTGTTCCTTCCTTTCGGTCTTATTATTGTTTATTTTGTTTTCTTTATCCAAGATAGTCTTAAAGCGGCGCAACCTCAAAGCGTTGCACACCACGCAAAAACTGCTCATGCTCATGGCACAAGCGCCAAGCATTGGGCTTAGTGCAATGCCAAACGGCAAAAACAAGGCTCCTGCAGCGATCGGAATGCCGACAGAATTATAAAAGAATGCCCAGAACAGGTTTTCCTTTATGTTGCGCATACACGCCCGTGAAAGGCGAATGGAATCCGCCACCGCCAAAAGGTCGCCGCCCGTCAGCACGATATCCGCAGAATCTATTGCAATGTCTGCTCCCGCACCGAGAGCAATACCCACATGGGCAC
>JAFYUY010000015.1 GCA_017549405.1 Clostridia bacterium
CAGTCATACCACAACAACGGTGCCCGAATGCTCATACGCCGTGCATTGCCCCCGGAAAAACAGAACGATGAAGAGCTTATCGACAGGGTGCTTGCAGAATATATAAAAAATTACAGTCTTTGCTGCACACAGTCTTCGCGCATTTACAACGGAGTGCATGAAACACTGCAAAAACTGCGTGACATGGGCGTTTCCATGGGCATTGTTACAAACAAGCCCGATGTTCAGACGCAAATAATGGTTCCCCACTATTTCGGAGATCTTTTCGGCTATAAATGCGGCAACAGCAAGGAATACCCCGTAAAGCCCGATGCAGCAAGGGTATTTATGGCTCTCGATGCACTGGGTAAAAAGGCAGAAGATGCCTTTTTTGTGGGAGATTCAAACGTTGACGTTCAGACCGCACGTAATGCGGGTATTCCCGCCGTGGGTGTGGCTTGGGGCTTTGGAGGAAGAGAGTGCTTCGGAAACAACACTCCCGACACAATTATTGAAAAAGCGCATGAGCTTTTAAACTTAGTACAACACGGGTTTTAAACAGAAATGCAGATACTTACCGACAAAAAAATAAAAGAGGTCTTCACTGCCATTCCCGAAATAGAAACAAAAGAGCTTATTTTGCGAAAAATTACGGAAAAAGACAGTGAGGATATGTTCTGTTATTCAAAAGAAAATATCGTTACGGAATACCTCACCTGGGCAACTCACAAAAGCCTTGCGGAAACTCAGCGGTATATACGCCTGCTGACAAAAAAATATGCCGCAGGCGCCTTCTGGGATTTTGGACTTGAACACAAGGCCGACGGCAGATTTATCGGAACCTGCGGCTTTACATCGTTTAACAAGGACGAAAATTCCGCCGAAATAGGTTATGTTCTCGCTCCCGACTACTGGGGAAAAGGGCTTGCCGTTGAGGCGGCGCGCGCCGTTATGAAATTCGGTTTTGCGGTATTTGACCTTGATAAGATATGCGCAAGGTTTATAGTGGGAAATTCCGCATCCGAGCGGGTCATGCAAAAGCTCGGCATGAGCTACGTTACTACATATAAGAATTCGTTTTTCATAAAGAACAGCTATAAGACAGTAACGGAATATGCCATAACAAAAAGAGAGTTCTTTGAAAAGAACGCGGATAAATTTTAAATTGAGGGCGCA
Source organism: Clostridia bacterium (assembly GCA_017549405.1). GTDB lineage: Bacteria > Bacillota > Clostridia > Oscillospirales > CAG-382 > UMGS1052. Next base: position 1,156 of record JAFYUY010000015.1, read on the forward strand.
GAAAAATCCTGCGCCCTCTTCATTTCTCGACGATATAACTCAAAAGCACTTTCCCAGTCTGTTTTTGCGGCATATCTCGCCCTTGCCGCAATGGTAGCAAACCTCGTTTTGCAGGTCTTTGCCTTCAAGGAAACACTGTATATTTTCCACAGTTACTTTTGCTATGTTTTCCAAAGCATCCGTCGTGAGAAAGCCCTGGTGTGAGGTAAGGATAACATTAGGCATGGAAACAAGGCGAGCCAAAGTGTCATCCTGCATGATATGACCCGAATAATCCTCGAAAAAGATATCGGATTCTTCTTCGTAAACATCAAGGCACGCAGCGCCCACCGTTTTGTTTTTTATTCCGTCAATAAGGGCATCGGTGTCTATAAGCTGACCTCGGGAGGTGTTGATTATAACAGCTCCCTTTTTCATTTTGGCAATGGACTCCGCATTTATGATATGCTGCGTTTCCGCTGTCAGCGGGCAATGGAGAGAGATTATGTCAGACCTTGAGAGAAGCTCATCAAGAGATGCGTATTCAAACCACACATCCTTTGCGGGATAAGGGTCGTAGGCGATAACGTTCATGCCGAATCCACGGCAGATGTCCGCAAAGACCCTGCCTATCTTTCCCGTGCCCACAACACCCACGGTCTTTCCGTGGAGATCGAACCCGCAAAGTCCCTGCAGAGAAAAATTAAACTCACGGGTACGGTTAAAGGCTTTGTGAATGCGGCGGATAGAGCATAAGAGCATAGCCATGGCATGCTCTGCCACGGCATAGGGTGAATATGCCGGCACGCGCACGATGTGTATCTTTTCAAACGACGAGGCGGTGTCCACATTGTTAAAACCGGCACAGCGCAGAGCAATAAGGCGCACGCCCATGTCGTAAAGCTTATCTATAACTGTTTTGTCCACTGTGTCGTTCACAAATACCACAACACCGTCGCATCCTTCGGCAAGGCTTACCGTGTCGGCGCAAAGCTTGGTTTCGTAAAATCTGAACTGTATATCCGTCCCCTTAGAATACTTTTCAAACCCGGGTATATCATAGGGCTTGGTATCAAAAAATGCGAATGTTGCCATTGATTAAAATTCCTTCCTGATCCTATGTGTTAACAGCATCGGGCGCAGAACATGCGGAATTTACTGCGGCATTACGGCATCCTCCGTAAAGCTTGCATTTGTCGTTGTTCATGCATTCCGCAACCACCGTATCGTCACAGTGCACGGTCTTTATTATCACCGTGTTTTTATCTATAACGTGGCAGTATCTTTCCACCACCTCGCGGTATACTGCCTTCTTTTTGCTGTTTGCCGTTTTTGCACGGTCCAAAAATATCACCTCCGGGTATAAAACAGGGAATATATTTCTATTCTATACCAAAAGGGTAAAATATATGCGTTTTTGTTTTATTGTCTTTAAATTTCTATAAATCCGCACACGGGGTAATGGTCGGAAATATATACTCCGTTTACGGGAATATCCTGAACCGTATAAGACGGTGCGGGACTTTTTGCGTCGGTAAAAATATAGTCTATTTTTGAGGGTTCTGTTCTTCTGCCGAAATCGTGGAATGTGCCGCCGATATCCGCCGTGATATCGCGCAGGTACGCTGCGAGTGTGGTTATCGGCGCAGCATCGGGGCGTGCGTTAAGATCGCCCATCAAAACATTGGGAAGGCGGAATGCAGCATTATCGCACGTTACGGCTTGCACCATCTGCACTGCCGCAGAAAGGCGGGCGCACTCTCCCTTATGGTCAAAGTGGGTGTTGTAAACACGGAAGACCTTGCGGGTCCTTTTTTCAACAAGCTC
>JAFYUY010000121.1 GCA_017549405.1 Clostridia bacterium
AAAAAGAAAATCACAGTACGTATTTTCGGCTCTCAGCAATGCGCAGGGTGTTGACAGCGTAAGCGGTCTTGGTCTTATGATAGGAATAAAACCCGCATACAGACCCGCATCCGATATTGTTAAACAGTGCATAGAACGCGGTGTTTTGTGCCTTACCGCAAAAGACAAGATACGTCTTTTGCCCGCACTTAATATTTCAGATAAACTTCTTTGCGAGGCCGTGGAAGTAATAAAGGAACTTTGTGCACAGAAATAAGGTTGCAAAAGACGAGTCATGCTCTTTCTTTAGTACAGTTATTCTTATGAGCGCGAATATTTGCGGGGGAGGCTTTTTTGCCTCCTTCTCTTTTTGAAGTCTGTTTTTGCTTTGCAACTTTGAAACTTACGGTTTTATTGCGAAAAATAATAAAAAAAAAAAAAAAATGAGCAAAACCCATTGACTTTATCGCTATAATGTGTTACTATACTAAAGTGCTAAAGCGAAAGCGCATTTTCTGCCTTTGCAGCTTTAAGAATATCCGAAAGGAAGCGTGACAGTTATTATGGAAAAATTCAACAGAGAGACTGCCGAGAATCTTTACCGCGCCATGCTGTTACTCAAGGACACAGATGAGTGCGGCAGATTTTTTGAAGATATATTTACCGTGCGTGAACTGCTTGACATTTCACAACGTCTTGAGGTTGCCCAGCTTTTGAAAGAAGGAAAAAGCTATCAGATAATATCAAAGGAAACGGGCGCCAGTACCGCCACAATAAGCAGAGTAAACAGATGCTTGAATTACGGAAGCGGCGGCTATAATATCATTCTTGAAAGAATGGATAACAAAAACACAAATAACTGATTAATGCGATGCAATTTTCTCCGAAAGGAATGTATTAACTATGGATCTTTGCGAATCTGTTTTTAAATATGAAGAAAGAGCGGTATATGAGCTTCGTTCACTTTACCGCCGCTACGGATATCTTCCTTACAAAATGAGTAAGTTCGAAGAATACGATTTGTATGTGCGCAACAAGGACTTTCTTATATCCGACAATATAATCACCTTTACCGATACCGACGGCAAGCTCATGGCTCTGAAACCCGACGTTACTCTTTCGATCATCAAGAATACCGGGGATACCGCAGGCGGTGTTCACAAGGTATGCTATGACGAAAACGTTTACCGCATAACAAAGGGAGCGGGAGGTTTTCGCGAACTTATGCAGGTGGGTCTTGAATGTATAGGCGATATAGACTCATACGGCATTTACGAAGTGCTTATGCTGGCGGCAGAGAGTCTTTCTCGCATATCGGAAGAATATGTTCTGGATATCTCACATCTGGGGATACTTTCCGAAATTATTGATGCTTCGGGAGTTTCTGAGTCGACCAAAGGAGAGCTCCTGAAAAAGATAGGCGAAAAGAATATGCATGAAATAGATGCGCTTTGTAATGCCGAAGGTTGTGATCCATCCGCCATAAAAAAACTCGTATCTCTTTACGGTGCGCCTTCCGAGGTGTTGCCAGAGATCAAAGGAATGTTAACAGGCGATTCCGGTGACGAATTTAATGAATTTGAAAGCATTCTGATGCTTCTTTGCAAAAACGGTTATAAAGACAATATCCGCATAGATTTTTCTGTTGTGAACGATATGAATTATTATAACGGAGTGGTATTCAAGGGATTTGTGCGCGGTATTGCATCGGGTGTGCTTTCAGGCGGTCAGTACGATAAGCTCATGCAGAAAATGGGCAGAAGCGCTTGTGCTATAGGCTTTGCTGTATATATGGATATGCTTGAGCGCTTCAATACGGGAGCCGATGAATACGACGTGGATGCCATGCTTCTTTATGATGATGGTTGCGATATAAATGCACTTTCGGATGCCGTAAAGCTTTTTTCTGCGGGCGGCAAAAGTGTTATGGTTCAAAAGGTAATACCCGATAAGATAAAATACAAACAGCTTCTTAAAATAAACGAAAGGGGAGTGGAGATTCTTGAAAACAATGAATAATCCTGATAATATGCTCAATATTGCGCTCCCCAAAGGAAGATTGGGTGAAAAGGTCCTTGCCATGTTTGAAAAGGCGGGCTTTGAGTGCCCTGCCATCCACGAAACCGGCAGAAAGCTCATTTTTGAAAACCCCGAAAAAGGTGTGAGATATTTCTGGGTAAAGCCGTCGGATGTTTCCATATATGTTGAACGCGGCGCTGCGGACATTGGTGTTGCGGGGAAAGACATTCTTCTTGAATACAGACCCGATGTGTATGAGCTTCTTGACCTCGGAATAGGGGTTTGCCGGATGGCAGTAGCGGCAAAAAAGGATTTCCGTGATGATACGGCACGCACCCTTCGTGTTGCTACGAAATTCAGCAATATAACAAAGAATTATTACGCTTCCATGGGTCGGGAAATAGATATAATCCATCTGAACGGCTCCATAGAGATAGCACCGATACTCGGACTTTCCGACGTTATTGTGGATATAGTGGAAACGGGAACCACGCTCAAAGAGAATAACCTTGAGGTAGTGGAAACTGTTGTGCCGATAAGCGCAAGGCTTATTGCAAACAAATCCTCATTTAAATTTAAAAACAGCATAATAGAAGCGGTATCAGCGGGGATCGCACAGCAGTTAGCCCGCACGGAGGAAAACAAATGATAAAGATATTAAAATACGGAGAGGTTGAAAACAGCGAAATATTTGCCCGCGGAAACGAGGGTATTGATGTTTCGGGCACAGTTTCCGAGATCATTGCCGATGTGCGTAAAAACGGTGACAGCGCACTTTTTAAATACTGCGAAAAATTTGATAAGGCGCGTCTTGATTCCCTTGTTGTTTCGCCCGAGGAAACGGAAGAAGCGCTTGCCCTTGTTGAACCCAGGTTTCTTGAGGTCCTTGAAAGAGCGGCCGCAAATATCCGCAAATTCCACGAAAAGCAGGTCAGAAACAGCTTTATCATAAATGACGAAAACGGAATTGTGGTGGGGCAAAAGGTAATTCCCGTTGACCGTGCGGGTCTTTATGTGCCCGGCGGAACTGCGGCATATCCGTCCACAGTGCTTATGGATTCCATTCCCGCAAAGATCGCGGGGTGTCGTGAAGTGGTGATCGTAACACCGCCCAACAGTGAGGGAAAAATAAATCCCGTTATCCTTGCCGCGGCACATATTGCCGGTGTGGACAAGGTATTCAAGGTCGGCGGAGCGCAGGCCGTGGCGGCGCTTGCTTACGGCACGGAAACCATTCCGCGCGTGGATAAGATCGTGGGTCCCGGCAACGCTTATGTTGCAGAGGCGAAAAAACAAGTCTACGGTCAGGTATCCATAGATATGATAGCGGGTCCCAGCGAAATACTTATTGTTGCTGACGGAAAGACAGACCCACGCCATGCGGCAGCTGACCTTCTTTCGCAGGCGGAACATGATAAGATGGCAAGTGCCGTTCTTGTTACTGATTCCATGGAGCTTGCAAAGGCCGTGTGCAGGGAGCTTGAGGTGCAGATACCTCAGCTTTTGAGAGCAGACATTGCGCGTGCATCTATCGACAATAACGGCAAGATCATAGTTGCCGACAGTCTTGACGCAGTGATAGACATTGCAAACGAGATCGCTCCCGAACATCTTGAGCTTTGTGTTGATAATCCTTTTGATTATCTTGATTCCATACGCCATGCAGGCTCGATATTCATGGGAAGAAACTGCCCCGAGGCTTTGGGGGATTATATGGCAGGTCCCAATCATACACTGCCGACCAGCGGTACTGCAAAGTTTTCAAGCCCTCTTTCCGTGGATGATTTTGTTAAGAAGACACAGTACACTTATTACACCCGTGATGCACTCTCGCGTATTGCCCGAGATGTGGAATATTTTGCAAACAAGGAAGGTCTTACCGCTCATGCCAAAAGCGCGGTAATAAGAATCGAAGAGGAATAAAAAATGAGCCGTTTTTTCAGCGAAAAATATAAAAAACTTGTACCGTATACGCCCGGCGAACAGCCCAAGGATACACAGTATATTAAATTAAACACAAACGAATCGCCTTTCCCGCCGTCCGACCGCGCCATAAGATACGCATCTGAGGCGGCGCACAGCCTTGAACTTTATTCCGACCCCACAAGCTCGGTTTTGTGCGAAGAATTTGCAAAGGCAGTCGGGGTTTCTCCCGATGAGGTGCTTCCCACAAACGGTTCGGACGAAATACTCAATTTTGCCTTTATGGCATTTTGCGATAAAGACCACCCTGCGGTATTTGCAGATATAACTTATGGTTTTTATCCCGTGTTTGCGGATATAAACGGTGTGCCTTACGAGGAAATACCGCTTAATCCCGATTTCACAATAAATGTTTCGGATTATTGCGGTATCGGAAAGACCATTTTCATTGCCAACCCCAATGCCCCCACGGGAATTGCGCTTTCTGTGGATAAGATCGAAAAAATAATTGCATCAAATCCCGACAGTGTTGTGGTGGTGGACGAAGCATATGTGGATTTCGGCGGTGAGAGCTGCGTGCCTCTTATTCACAAATACAGCAATCTTCTCGTGACTCAGACATTTTCAAAATCCCGTTCAATGGCGGGCGCACGATTGGGCTTCGGCATTGCCTGCAAGGAATTGATACGTGATCTTAATACCGTAAAATATTCCACAAACCCGTATAACGTGAACAGAATGACCCATGCTGCCGGAATTGGAATTTTAAAGGATGCCGATTATACCGCAAAGAATTGCGCGGTGATAATGGAAAACCGTGAATTTGCATCGGAAGAGCTTGTGAAATTGGGATTTGAAGTTACAGAGTCCAAAACAAACTTCATTTTTGCAAAGCATAATGATATCGGCGGAAAAACCCTTTACGAAAAACTAAAGGCAAGAGGAATTCTTGTGCGCCATTTCGAAAAGCCGCGAATCTCCGAGTATAACCGCATCACAGTGGGCACCCGCCACCAGATGCAGGCGTTGATTCAGGCAATAAAGAGCATTCTGGAGGAAGAAAAATGAGAAATGCACAAATATCAAGAAAAACTGCAGAGACCGATATTTTTGTTAAAATAGACCTTGACGGAAGAGGGGATTCAAATATATCCACCTCTTGCGGTTTTCTCGATCATATGCTTACGCTTTTTGCAAAGCACGGAAGATTTGATCTCGAAGTGAGTTGCCGTGGTGATGTGAATGTGGATTACCACCACACAGCCGAGGATATAGGAATTGTTCTGGGAACAGCGTTTGCTAAGGCTCTTGGCGATAAAAAAGGAATTTTGCGCTACGGAAATATAATGCTTCCCATGGACGAAGCACTTATCCTTTGCGCAGCGGATATTTCGGGCAGAGCGTATCTTGCATATTCCCTTGATATCCCCGCACAAAAGGTAGGAGATTTTGATACCGAGCTTGTGGAGGAATTTTTCCGTGCCTTCGCTTTTAATGCAGGCATTACACTTCACATAAAACAGCTCGACGGCTCAAACTCTCACCACATAATAGAAGGAGCATTCAAGGCTGTGGCACGTGCCCTCAAAGCAGCGGTGGCGATAGACCCCGTTTTTGCCGAGGAGATTCCTTCAACAAAGGGAGTTTTATAATGGTTGCAATAGTAGATTACGGTGTGGGAAATCTGTTTTCCCTTAAAAGCTCCTTTGCCGCAATAGGATATGATGCCGTTGTTACCGGAGATGAAAAAATCCTTTCATCGGCAGACAGAATAATACTTCCCGGTGTTGGCGCCTTTGGCGATGCTGCGGAAAAGCTCAGAAATACCGGACTCGATGCGGTTGTCAAAAAGCAGGCGGCATCCGGCAAACCCATTATGGGTATATGTCTTGGTATGCAGCTGCTTCTTGAAAAAAGCTATGAATACGGTGAACACGAAGGACTCGGACTTATAAAGGGCGAGATCCGTCCTATATCGGATGTTATCCCAAAGGATTTGAAGATACCCCATATAGGCTGGAATGCTCTTAAATTGAAAGGTGAAAAATCACCCATATTCAAGTATATAAATGACGGGGACTTTGTGTATTTCGTTCATTCCTTCTACGGAGCCAACTGCGAAGAATGCGTTATTGCTACTGCAGAATACGGTGCACAGCTTACAGCGGCGGTTGCAAAGGATAACGTATTCGGATGTCAGTTCCACCCTGAAAAGAGCGGAAGAGCGGGTCTTTCCATTCTCCGTGCATTCTGCGAAGCGGAGGTGTGACATATGTATATTTTTCCCGAAATAGATCTCTATGACGGCAAGGCGGTAAGACTTTTTAAGGGCGAGTATTCGCAAATGACAGTCTACAGCGAAAGACCGTGGGAGATAGCAGTTGATTTTGAAAAAAACGGCTCCGAACATATCCATCTTGTTGACCTCGAAGGTGCAAAGGACGGAACAACTCCCAACATTTCCATAATCAAAAAGATTCGTGATTCCGTAGGACTTTTTATAGAAGTCGGAGGCGGAATACGCAATATGGAAACGGTAGAAAAATACATTGCTATTGGTGTGGACCGCGTTATTCTCGGTACTGCTGCGGTAACTGATGAGGAATTCTTAAAGAGCGCAGTTAAGGCATACGGTGAAAAAATAGCCGTTGGTGTTGATATAAAGGACGGCTTTGTGGCAATACGCGGCTGGACGGAAAAAACTCAGTACAGTTGTTTCGATTTTTGCAAAAAAATGCAGGATATAGGGGTCTCCACCCTTATTTGCACCGATATATCAAAGGACGGTGCCATGATGGGAACAAATCACGGACTATACCGTGAGCTTTCGGAAAAATTCAGCATGAATATAATAGCATCGGGCGGTGTATCGTCCCTTGAAGATGTTCAAAAGCTCAATGATCTCGGTATATATGGTGCCATTATCGGCAAAGCGTATTACACGGGTGCTATTTCAATTAAAGAAGCTGTGAAGGTGACAAAACAAAAATGATTACAAAAAGAATAATACCGTGCCTTGATGTTAAAAACGGCAGAGTTGTAAAGGGTGTGAATTTTGCGGGACTTTCCGATGTTTCATCTCCGGTGGAACTTGCAAAGTTCTATAGCGACAACGGTGCGGACGAGCTTGTTTTTTATGATATAACTGCATCAGCCGAAGGACGCGCACTTTTTACTGATATCCTTTGCGAAGTGGCGCGCACCATATTTATCCCGCTTACTGTTGGCGGCGGTATAAATACAGTTGATGATTTTGACCGCGTGCTTAAATGCGGAGCGGATAAGGTCAGCGTAAACTCCGGTGCTATCCGTGACCCCGACCTTATCTACAAGGCAGCAAAGCTTTACGGTGATCAGTGCGTTGTGATATCAGCTGACGTAAAGCGGGTGGATGGTGTTTTCAGAGTGTTTGCCAAGGGAGGCAGAGAGAATACCGGAATGGAAGCTGTTGAATGGATCCGCCGCTGTGTCGGAAACGGAGCGGGTGAAGTTGTGCTGAATTCTATCGATACCGATGGGGTAAAGGGTGGCTTTGACCTTGAAATGCTCGATGCTGTATGTAATGCGGTAAATGTGCCTGTGATCGCCTCGGGCGGTGCGGGCGGAATCGATCATTTCGTGACACTGTTTAAAACTCTCCCAAAGGTGGATGCGGGACTTGCTGCATCAATATTCCATTTCGGAGAAGTTGCAATTTCGGATCTCAAGAAAACTCTTTACGAAAACGGTATTCCCGTGAGAATATAAAAAAGGAGCAAAAAATATGTTGAATATAGATCAGCTTAAATTTGATGAAAAGGGACTTATTCCCGCAATAGTTGTGGATGCTGTATCCAAAAAAGTACTTACACTTGCGTATATGAACCGCGAGAGTCTGGAGATTTCCATGGAAAAAGGACTTACCTGCTTTTACAGCCGTTCAAGAGAAAAGCTCTGGCTTAAGGGTGAGACCTCGGGAAATTTCCAGCACATAGTGTCTATCACCGCCGATTGCGATAACGACGCTCTTACCGTGGTGGTCGAAAAAGACGGTCCTGCGTGCCACACAGGCACAGATTCTTGTTTTACTCATCCCGTGTGGCAGAGTGAGGAGAGAAACGAGTTTTCTCTTGAAGGACTTATGACACTCATTGAGGGAAGAAAAATTGAGAAAAAAGAAGGTTCATATACCACGTATCTTTTTGAAAAGGGTATTGATAAAATACTTAAAAAAGTAGGAGAAGAATGTACCGAAGTCATTATTGCAGGCAAGGCAAACGATAAAAAAGAAACGGTGTATGAAATTGCCGACCTTGCATATCACGTGATGGTAATGATGACGGAAATGGGTATCTCCCTTGAAGAGATCCATGCGGAGCTTGCTTCACGCCACGTTATCGACCATAAGGTAAA
>JAFYUY010000122.1 GCA_017549405.1 Clostridia bacterium
ATGGAGGAAAGAAAATTCTTTTGCCCTCCCGAACCCATGGCTTTGGCACCGCCGAAAAGGTTGAATTTAAAAATGCCGATGTAGTTAAGACCGAAAAATATAATAATGGCACCGCACACAATGTCTGCCTCGGTGCGGTAACGGGTAAGAAAAGCTCCGAGAGAGCCCGCAAGAGCGCCCATGGCGGTAAAAACTGCGGTAAAACCCGCAACAAAGCCTGAAGCGCACCGTAAAGTCTTTGCACGGTCAGAGCTTCCGCCACCGAAATATGAAATGTATATGGGAAGCATGGGCAAAAGGCAAGGCGAAATAAAAGTGGCAATGCCTTCAAGGAAAGAGAGCAGGTATTGCATAATAAAAACTCCTTTTTGTCTTTATGTTATTATAATATATTTTGCGTGAATTGTAAATATCGTTATTGAAATCGAAGTTTAAAACCTGTGGGTTTGTTAAAATAAACAAAAGGCAGTGCTTTGTATAGTGCGTAATGCTGAAAAATTTTTTTGATAAAAAAATTTCTTTAAATAAGTTGTTTGATATGCTATAATACGGATAGTACAATCTCAGGATTGTAATTTTATCAGGAAAGGTATAACCGATATGATGAAAAAATTAGTTTCACTGTTGTTGTGCGCTGTACTTTTCGCAGCACTCATACCTGCGGCAAACGTGTCTGCTGCAGCTTCCGTTCAGAACATAGGCGGAATAAGAACGGCATTTTTGTCAAGCTTCGGCAAGCTCAGCTATGAGGGAACCGCGCAGGCGGCATTCAGAACACTTGAAGAAGCGGTAGCGGCACTCGGTTCCGAGGGCGGTCGTATAGTATTTGCGGGCACGCTTGATATGAAGGCGGCTACAGATATTCCCGGACGCGCGCCCCTTACTTTTGAAGGCGTAGGAGATAAGCTGTCGGGCAATAAGCTCGATTTCGGCGATCTTCCCGAAATTGTGCTTAATGGCGATACATTTGTCAATAATCTGCTCATCTCCACAGCAGAAAATGTACCGATCTACACAAATGGTTATGAATTTGCATCTTTGGGAGATATAGAATGCAAATACAACGAATCATTCGTGCAAAACGGTTCAAACATCATCACCTATCTTTCACCGTTTGTGTTTGCAACAGGTGCAAATAATTCGGGTGCAGCTCTTCCTGCAGTAACGCTTTCCTCCGGTCACTTCAAGGCGGTGGCAGGCGGTGCGCATGCGGATAAGGCGGTAAATGCTTCAACCGCATATAATATTGCGGGCGGTATTTACGAAAATATCTTTGCGGGCAACTACGCAACCACTTCGGCATTTTCGGGTTCCTCTGATATAAATGTAAGTGGTGGCACAGTTACAAATCTTATCATCGGTTCAGACAGCGGAACTACTGCCGCAAATCTCGGTGCCACAGTATCAGGTGGCAAGATCGGAACGGTAGTTCTCGGTTCTGCCAACGGAACACAGTTGAACGGCAACATTTGTCTTACCCTGAAGGGCGGAGAAATAGAAAAATTTGTATCTGCAAAAGATGCCGTTTCCGGGAAAGTGATTATTGTGGATTCCACTAGCAATACCAAGATTCCCGAGGGTAGCTATGATTATTTCATATCTGCCGAGGAAACTACAGTAACACCTGTTTATAACGGAACTGCGCTTGCAGGATTTTCGGTTGGTGATGAAAACGGATTCATTCCCACAAAGGTTTTTGTAAACGGAACAGAAATATCCCACACAAACGGAGTATTTTCTATCCCCGAGGGAAAGAGCACCGTAACATGTGAATCGGGCGCAAAGGTTACTCCCAATAAATTCGCTTCTTACGTGAGCGGTTATTCCGACGGAACGTTTCTTCCTCAGAACAATATAACAAGAGCGGAAGCCATCACCATGCTTTCACGCATAATCTGCGCTGATATAAATTCCATTGCATCCATAGTAAAGTGCGATTATAAAGATGTGGCACAGGGAGCGTGGTATTATACACCTGTTGGATATTTTGAAAAACTCGGATATCTTGAAAAGCTCGAAACCGGTGCCGGCACATGTATCTTGCCGGATCAATATATCACCCGCGCAGAGTTTGCCGAAATCGCAAGATTTATAATCAGCGAGATCTACAACGGTCGTGAGTTTGGCTTGGAAAGTTTCTCCGATGTTTCATCCGACCACCGTTATTACGAGTCTGTAGGTCAGTTGGGATTCCTTGGTGTTATCACGGGTTATGAGGACGGAACATTCCGCCCCGAAGCAAATATCACCCGTGCGGAGGCTGTAACTATTATAAACCGTTTCCTTGGAAGAATTCCCACAGGAAATGCGGGGTCTGTAACATTCAGCGATATTGCGGCACATTGGGCGAATTCACAGATAATTACTGCCTGCAACGCACAAACCGCGGGAGATGTTGCTGTGTGGACCCTTAAGGAAGACATCACAAAGGGAGATTTTACACCTCTCACGGGCGAGGGAGTTACAGTCGGCGATCAGATAAAGAATCTCCATTCTCTTTACGGTTCTGCATCCATGCTTGATTTTATAGCAGGTATTGACGCAATTTCCAAATGGCAGATAGATAATATCGTAAACTCAAAATCCGAATATCCCACAACGGGAAGAGTTTATTATGTTTCCCCCAACGGAGATAATGCCAATGACGGACTTTCTCCCGAAAAGCCCTGGAAAAATCTTGAAAATGCATCGGGTATCAAAGGAATGAAGCTCATGAGCGAAGGAGATACAGTGCTGTTTGAGCGTGGCGGTGAATGGCGTGGCATAATGAATTGTCTGCCGGGAGTTACATATTCCGCATACGGAACCGGTCCCAAACCTGTTATAAACGGTTCAAAACGCAATTACGCGGACGAATCTTTGTGGATAGAAACAGAATACCCCAATATTTATAAGCTTACCGACAATATCTCCAACGTTGGTATTATGGCATTTGATTTCACTAAAATACTCGGAAATTATAATGAAACTGTCGGAAAACTGAAGGTTGCAGGTCTTGACGGAGTTAAGACTTATGCGGACCTTAAGCGAGATCTTGAATTCTTCAGCGACCTTTCCACAAGCCATGTATATCTTTATTCTGAAGGCGGAAATCCCGGAAAGCGGTTCAAGAGCATAGAGATCGGCGGTGCGGGAAACCTTGTTTCGATTCCCTCACCCGGCAACGTAACACTCGATAATCTTACCTTCCGATTTACAGGTACTCACGCAGTTGGCATTGGCGGTAAGAAAAATGTTACCGTGCGTAACTGCACATTCGACTATCTTGGCGGCTCTATCCTTCGCGGTTTCCATGGTGTAGATACAACACGTTACGGAAACGCTCTTCAGGTTTACGGAAGCTGTGACGGCTGGTATCTTTACAACAACTGGATATATCAGATATACGATACCGGTGTTACTCATCAGTATAACAGTACCTATGACTACGGAAGCGCAACTATGGACAATGTTAAATACATCGGTAATGTTATTGAGTATTGCCACTGGTCGATAGAATATTACAATCCCGATTACGAAAAAACAAAGCACACCTTCCACAATACGTATATTGCAGATAATATCTGCCGACTCAACGGATACGGTTGGGGAAGTGCTCACAGAATGAAGGGTTCCACTTTGTTCCAGAGTGCGGGAATCACCTCCGATACCAAGAATTTTGTTACCGAAAACAACATTTTTGACCGTTCGGCGGGCAAACTCATAAATGTTAATTCTGTTGGTGACCGTAAGCTTGAACTTCGCAATAACATCTACGTTCAGGATGCGGGCGGAACGATGGGAGTACTTTTCGGAACATCCTGGATCGCAAACAGCGATGCGGCAAATATTGTCAAAAGGATAATGAACGACAGTACATCGGTTATCGTATTCAATAACGATAAAACGGTAAACGATTACCTTATTGAGTATTAAAAAAGATGCGGCAGGGCGTATGCCCTGCCGCGCAGTGTTTGATAAAATATAAAATGAGAGAGATAAAACTTGAAATAGATATCTTGCTCGACGGCAAGACCGTGGGAGAATTATTGAAAAACCGATTATGTGTTTCTTCGCGGCAGCTCACAGCACTCAAAAAAAGCGGTGGAATACTTCTTGACGGCATGAATGTTACAGTAAGAGCAAAAGTATCAGCGGGACAGGTGCTGAAAATCTGTTTTGAAGACGAAAAACCGTCGGAAAACGTGGTACCCGTGAATATTCCGCTTGATATACTATATGAAGACGATGATATTTTAGTAGTTGCGAAACCCAAGGATATGCCCATACACCCCAGCGCTTATAACTATGATAACACGCTCGGGAATGCCTGTATGTATTATTACAGAGGCACAAATTTTGTTTTCCGTCCCATAACCCGCCTTGACCGTGATACCACAGGCGTGGTGATAATTGCAAAAAATAAGCTTTCGGCAACGCGGCTTTCGGAACAGATGCAAAACGGCGGGATAAAAAAGACTTATCTTGCACTGTTGTCGCAAACTCCGAATAATGAATGCGGAACAGTAAACGCTCCCATCGGAAGATGCGACGGGAGCGTGATAAAAAGATGCGTTCGTGACGACGGAAAAGAGGCATTGACGGAATACTGTGTGCGAGAGGTTCGCCCGGACGGCACATGTGTTGTGAAAGTCTGTCCCATAACGGGAAGAACTCATCAGA
>JAFYUY010000123.1 GCA_017549405.1 Clostridia bacterium
AGCGATGAATATGGGATTTTATTCGACAAGAATAAAATAACTCTTATACAGTACCCAATCGGAAATACAAGGCAGACTTATACAATTCCACGCAGTGTAGCAAGTGTCGGCGATTCTGCATTCTTTAATTGTGACAGTCTTACAAACGTTATTATCCCCGACAGCGTAACAAGCATCGGCGATTCTGCATTCTTTAATTGTGACAGTCTTACAAACGTTATTATCCCCGACAGCGTAACAAGCATCGGCAGTGATGCATTCTGTGATTGCGACAGCCTTACAAGCATCGTCATCCCCGACAGCGTAACAAGCATCGGAAATTATGCATTCCGTGGTTGCAACCACTTTACTATCTACGGCTACACTGACAGCTATGCTGAGTACTATGCCGAACAAAACAACATACCGTTTGTGGCACTTGACGGAATCGCGCAATACACCCACAAATTTATTGACTATGACGGCACAGTACTCAAAGAGCAGACTATTGACTTCGGCACAGTAATAGTTCCGCCCGCAGATCCACACAGACCCGCAACGGACAAATTTACCTACACCTTTACGGGTTGGCAAGGCTACACCGAGGGTATGACGCAAACGGCAGAAACGCTCACATTCACGGCGCAGTACCGAGAGACAGTTAACCGATACACATACAAGTTTGTGGACTTTGACGGCACAATCCTCAAAGAGCAGACCGTTGACTTTGGCACAGTAATAGTTCCGCCCGCAGATCCACACAGACCCGCAACGGACAAATTCACCTACACCTTTACGGGTTGGCAAGGCTACACCGAGGGTATGACGCAAACGGCAGAAACGCTCACATTTACAGCACAGTATGAAGCTCAAGCGATAGTGATCCACGGTGATGTGACGGGCGACGGCACCATCAACCGTCAGGATCTTCTCCGCCTTGCGAAGTACTTTGCAGGCTGGGATGTGGAGATCAACGAGGAAGCTTCTGACGTGACGGGTGACGGGAGTGTTAACAGACAAGATCTACTCCGCCTTGCAAAATATTTTGCAGGCTGGGATGTGACGCTTGGATGAAAGCCCAGCCCGTCCCGCGGGGTGCGCGTAAAGCTATTATAAAAAAACAAGGTGCCGCCTGCCGCGCGTGCGCGGGGTGGGCGACCGCGGATAACAGGGACGGCATATATAAGCTGAAAAAACCGGATCATTTGCTTTTCAAAGCAGACGGTCCGGCTCTTTTTATCGTTAAAAACTGTGAGAATTCTTATAAATCCGTTGAAATATTCAAAAAAATATGTTAAAATGATACAAACCATTCCCCAAAAGGAGATTTTTACATTATGAAGATCAAAAGGCTTTCAGCAATTTTGTGTGCGTTACTCACGAGTGTTTCGCTCACGGGGCTCCCTGCCCATGCCGCAGACCCCGCCCCCGTGGAAATAGATGGAGTTATGACATCTTTTGTCACCTCTTTCGGAAAGATATCCTATAACAAAGGATCTTATCCCGCATTCAAAACTCTGGATGACGGACTTTCCTCCCTTTCGCAAACGGGCGGCAAGGTAGTTTTCACGGGTACCACCACTTTTTCGGGTGATACTATTGGCTGCGGCGACTCCCTGGCGTTTCAGGGTCAGGGCACAAAGACCACGGGTAACGTAATAAAGACCTCGGAAGCTCTCATTCATGCGGCATCCGATCTTGCCTTTGATAACCTTTCCTATAATGTTCCCGAGGGCGCAGTGCTCAATATGCACGGCAATAACTTCACGGCATCCTCTGCCGTAAATGCGTTTTTCACCTCCAACTACAGCACCGGACTTGATACTTATACCCCCTCGCTCTCCGTTGTCAGCGGAGATGCTTCCGAAGAATATTCCTTCGTTATAGGCTCGGGAAATTATGCCACCGTGGCGCTTGCATCGGGAAATGTCAGTGCAGATTCCGTGCACACCGTGTCGGGCGGCGAATTTGAAAAGCTTGTTGTCGGAAGCTATGACGGTGCGTGTGATGCCGATATAGTTCTTAACATTACCGACGGTAATATCGGAGAGCTTGTCATCGGTGCCGACAGCGGTAAAATGAACGGCAAAATAACCGTAAATGTAAACGGTGGCACCATTGGTAAGATATCCGCCGGAGCATACGGCACGGATGCTGAATTCTCGGGCTCCGCAACTGTTATGATAAACGGCACGGATATCGGAGAAATTGCGGCATCCGGTGACGGTAAGACAGACGCATTTGTTGCATATATCTGCCTTTCCGAAGATGAATTCGCAGTTTCGGAAAATGCAAAGTTCAACAATATGCTTGCCCTTTCGGGCGGTACGGGTGTGCCGGAATACAACGAAGCAGGAGTTCTGACGGGCATTGTTTGCTACGATGAATACGGATGCCCCGCAGTAAAGCTTGTTTCGGATACGGCAGAGCTTCTTCCTCAGAACGGTGTTTTCACCGTGCCGGAAGGAAAATTTACCGGAAAGATAGTTTCGGGAATCGAACTCGGACTTAACAGCGAAGCGAAATTTGTGGCAGGCTATGCCGACGGCACATTCCTTCCCGCGGGCAACATGACCCGTGCGGAAGCAATAACCGCTCTCACAAGAATCATCGTTGCCGATGAGAATGCTGTTAAAAACTGTGTTGCTCCCAACAACTTCACAGATGTTGCGGACGATGCCTGGTATTCGGGTTATATCCGCTTTTTCGACAAGACGGGACTTTTAACAAAGATATCCGACGGGGATAAGATATATCCCGACAGACCCATTACCCGTGCGGAGTTCGTTCAGCTTATCTATAATGTTGAAAGAAAGCTCGAAAAGCTTGATGCGGGCGTTGATTACGCAGATTTCTCAAAGCTTATCCACAATATTTCCGCAGTTATCGCAAATGCCGACAAATACGACGAATTTTCCGATGTGGATTACACAAATCTTTACAGCATAGCGGTATATGACGGCATCGCCAACGGTTATGTTACGGGTTACGAGGACGGCACGTTCCGCCCCGACGGAAGCATTACCCGTGCGGAAGTAGTGACCGTTATAAACAGAGTTCTCGGAAGAATTCCCGCAGGAGATGTGCCTGCAACCTTTACCGATGTTGCCGACCATTGGGCAAAGGCGCAGATAAATGCGGCAATAACCGAGCGCGGAGCAGGCTGGTCTGCGCCCTCTGGAAATGCAGCCGACGGAACAGCTGCAGCAGACTATATAACCGCCCATATGAATAACAAAAAGGCGTCAGACCTTGCAAAGATGATGGTGACACATCTTTATAAATCCGCGTGTGATGTCATAGCAGCTACCGATATTCCCGCAGATGCAAAAACAGCCGTAAAAACTGCAATAAATTCCCTCCGCGATGAACAGCGCAACAAGAACACGACCGACATCGTCGGCACAAAGGATGACCCGCGCAACCACATATACTCCTACATGGGAGGTCCTTATGTGCGTGAAGTCGTGATAAAGAGCAAAAAGCCGGGGACCGAGCCTGTGAATATCGTTCAGACGACCGATACTCATTTTAATCTTGTAAACGACCTTGACGAAAAAGAAAAGAATCCTTCCATCATGAGTACAAAGATAGGCCGTTTATGGCTTGCAAACGGAAGCTCCGTTACTCCTGTGGGAAAAGCCATGAATTACGCAAGATATGCCGATCAGACGATCATTACGGGTGATGTTCTTGACTATCTTTCCAACGGTTGTATGGAGCTTGTAACAAAGCACCTCTTCCGTGTGGATACCGATGTTATGGCGTGTCTCGGCAATCACGATTCCACCCGAGTTATGCAGGGTACCGTTCCCGATCCCACTTCTGTTGAATCCCGCAGAGAAATACTCGAAAACTTCTGGATACACGATATTGAGTACGAATCCAGGGTGCTTAAAGATAAAGTTATGTGCATTGCACTTGACGACGGCTCGTCCAGGTTCTGGGATAAGCAGGTAGAGCTTCTTAAAGAGGATATCAGAAAAGCGCGTGAGAACGACTATATAATCCTTCTGTTCTATCACATCCCCCTTTCCACCCTCAACCCTGCCGATACTGCTGTTGCACCCATTGCAAAGGATCAGACAGATACGGAAAACCTTGCAACGGGCGGAATAAAGCCCGGCTCACCCGGTGCTACCACCGAGCTTTATAACCTCATAACAAGCAGTGCCGATGTTATAAAGGGCGCATTCTGCGGACACTGGCACAACGATTATTATTCTGAGATACTTGCCACATACCCGGATGAAAACGGAAATCCCGTGGATACGGTTATTCCGCAGTATATCCTTACTGCCACAGTTTACGAAAATGCGGGACATGTTATAAATATTACTGTTGAGTAATTGAATAATGTGACAAAAGAGGACGGTGCATATTAATCGCCGTCCTCTGCTAAATTTGCGGCTATTACCTAAATGTATTGTATCTGCCCGATTTGATTTTAAAAAGGAGATTTGCCATGACACCGTACATCACCCCAAAATATTTAAAGCCCGACCGAGGACGCAGCGAGGAGGGAGTATATATCTTCACAAAGACCGTGCATCTTTGCGAAGCTTCTCCCGCAAAGGTTGAAATTTACGCATCCACTCGTTACAAGCTCTATATAAACGGCACTTATGTGTGCGAAGGTCCCTGCCGTACGCCCTTCAGCGAGCGCCGCTTTGATACGGTGGAAACAAATGCGTTTGCGGAAGGTGAAAATCAAATAAAGGTAGTTGTCGTTCATCTTGCTGAAATTCAGGTGGCTACTACCTTTGCAAGAGCCGAAAAACCCGTGCTCCTGATGCGGGCAACGTGTGGGGAAAATGTGATTGAAACCGATGCATCGTGGCAGTGTGATTTCGTGAAGAACCACCGCCTTATGGGTTCAGATACCTATGTTTTTCCGTATGAAGATGTGTGTGGCGATGCGGAATATGCTCCCGTTCCCCTTGAAGAAAATAAAGAATTTGATTTCGATGCAGGTGTCTACACGGCAAATTACGGTTCTGCGCCCTTCCGCATGAAGCCCCGTGAGCTTCCCATGATATATCCTGGAGAAGACGTTGATTTTTCTGTGGTTCGCAGGGGCGAAAATTATGTGGAGCTTGATGCGGGACTTTATGTTACCGCACACGTTAAAATAACTCTTCGTGCCGGAACCAAAGCCAAAATAACCTATGCGGAATGCTATACTTTCCCCGACGGAAAGCGCCTTCGTGACGATACCTCGGGCAAAATAGAAGGTGTGTTTGATACGGTTTCTGCGGGAAAGGAAGACTTCACCTTTGAAAGCTTCTGGTTCCGTGCGTTCCGATATATAAGAATAGATACCGATAATTCCGACGGAGTAATATCAGTCACGGCAAACAGATTCAATTACCCCGCAGCTGCGGTCGGAACTTTTACTTGCTCGGATAAGGCTTTTGACCGCATGAATGATATCAGCATAAACACCCTTTTGTGCTGTACCACAGATATTTTTGTTGACTGCCCGTATTACGAACAGCAGCAGTATATAATGGATTCTGCGGTGGAAGCGGCGGTATTTATGCGTTATTGCGGAGATCATCGGATAGTACGCAAGAGTATAAACGATTTTGCCGCATCAAGGGTCCCGTGCGGTCTTCTGTGTGCAAACTACCCCTGCACCATGGTGCAGATAATTCCCGGTTTTTCGGTGTTCTATATATACATGCTGTCGGATTATTATGAATATACCGCAGATAAAGAATTTGTAAAGGCTCATCTTAACGTTGTGGACGGGATCCTTTCGCACTTTGACGGTGTGAAAAATGCCGACGGGCTGATTTCTCTTTCCGATGAATGGGATTTTGTCGACTGGGTACCCGGCTGGGAAAGGGGAGTTCCGCCCGTAAAACACGGCAGCCCCAACACCATATATTCCCTTTACTACGCTTACGGTCTGAAAACTGCCGCATATCTTGCAAAAGAGTGCGGAAGAGATGGACTTTGCATGGAATATACTGCAAGATACAGGGAACTTCTTGATGCACTTTGCGTCAAATGTCTTGACAAAGTGCGCGGTATGTATCATGACGGCTGCGGCACTTTCAGCGCCCACACAATTATATGGGCGGTCCTTTCCGGGGCGGTGACGGGAGAAGAAGCACGGGAGATGTGCAAAAAGCTCACCCTTCCCGATATTTACAAAAGCTCTTATTCCATGAACTTTTTCCTTTTCCGTGCCCTTGAAAAGTGCGGAATGTATGATATGGCACAGAATTATTTTGACGGCTGGAACAAGATGATGGAGCTTCACTGTACCACCTGGTGCGAGAATCCGGATGACCCGCGCAGCGAGTGCCATGCGTGGAGCTGTGCGCCTGCATATGAGTTTTCGGCAAATGTTCTGGGTGTGAAATACAGTTCTGATGATGTTATAATCATTGCCCCGCAAACGCTGGGACTTGAGTTCGCCCGAGGTACCGTGCCTACCCGCCACGGAAATGTGGAAGTTAACTGGACTTGCCGTGAGGGAAAATTTGAAATTGCCGTAAGTTCCCCGGATAATGTGAAAAAACGTCTTGTTATGCCCGACGGAACAAGCCATGAATTTTTTGACGGTGAAAAAATTCTTAATAATGCAAATTGCGGTTGAAAAATCCGCACGTTAATGCTATAATAAAATAAATTATAAATGAGTTTTGTCACCGAATACCTAAAAGCACCGGAAAAGGAGGTCTTGACTGTGCAGATGCGTATTTTTTCAGCTGTAAAAAGGACAATACCCATAGTGTTTTTTGCGGCACTTTCGGCATATTTTGTGCATTGGGCTGTGCAGAATATGTCTTTCCCGCAACCTTTGCAAGGAGAGGCGGAAAAAGAACAGACGGAACAGCAGATCACCACACAGGTCCCTCCCGAAACGATTCCCGAAGAGATAAAACCTTCGGCAGATGACGAGCTTTTCCGACTTTCTCAGAACAGCGGGCAGATAAACGGCGGATATATTCTTTCCGACGGAGTTTATGACAGCCAAAGCTTTGTTCTTGCAAAAATATCTCCCGCACGACCCGATATTTTGCCGGATGCGGCAAAATATACCGTAACTTACACTCTGCAGGACGGCAGCACAGTGCCTTATACCGATTATACTCTGCGCCCTCGCATGGGATATATAAGCCTTGCAAACGAAACCTCCTCGGCTATCCTTGATGAAAACGGAGATCTTATTCCCATCCCCGAAGGGTTTCACCTTTCCTTTGCTTCCTGCCGCGATATTGCGGGAAAACCCGTTTTCCTTGACTATGTGACGGGACTTTACCATACCGTGACAAACGGGATCGTGGAAAAATCCGACTATGACCCAAAGGTTCATTACAGAGGTCTTAATTTCGATTACCCGTCATATTACGGCATTTCCGACGATGCGGAATGTAAAGTGGTTTCTTCCGCCCGCGGATACGGTTATAATGTCAGGGGCGGAAAAGTTTCTCCGCTCTATGCAAGGGCTTATGCCTTTTCCGAAGGTCTTGGCTGTGCCCACGATGCCCGTGGAAGGCTTTATTTCTTCGATGACAGTGCAGAGCTCGTTCTTGGCGGTCTTGAGGGCAACCTTTTCGGCTGCGGTGACGATATAAGCGAAAATTCCCTTGGCTTTTACTATTTTGACGAGGGACTTACCCGTGTTACGATAAGAACGGGAACGGGAAAAAATATAAAAGAAAAACAGGCGCTTATAGATAAATACGGCAAAGAGCTTGCTCTTCCCCGTGACTTTAATATCAAGGCATACAGCTGCGGAAGTATCCTGCTGGAAAAGGATGGCTTGTACGGCTATGCCGATTCCCGCGGAAGATGGATATGCGAACCCGAGTATACCTTTGCCCGTCCGTTTTTTGAGGGACTTGCCGCAGTGCGAAATGCAAACGGCAAAATGGGCATGATAGATAAAAACGGAAATTACGTAATACAGCCTGTTTTTGATGAGATAACAGACTGCTCGGGCGGAATAATATGCGTGTACGACAAGGATCATGGCTGGTCGGTCATCCATAAGCTTGCCCTTTTGCCGAAGCCCGAAGAAGCTATTATATCCGAAAACTCTGTTGCAGATGCCGCACCCATTGAATAATCAGCGTGTGTTTTTGAAATAATTAAAAGAAAGAAGGTGTAAACAAAGTGCCGTTTTTTGTCGGAAAATCAAAGCATTCAGGCGAAAACTCTTCAGCTGAAAAAATGTCTGCAGATGCAGTTTTGGTAGAAAAAGCCGTGAACGGAGATCCGGAAGCCTTTGGTGAGCTTGTGGAAAAATACAGTTCCTTTGTTTACAGAACCGTCTTTTACGATGTGAAAAGCCGCGAGGATGCGGAGGACATTTCCCAGGAGGTCTTTATAAAGGCGTATAAGGCGCTTGCATCTTTCCGATATGACAGCGAATTTTCCACCTGGCTTTACAGAATATGCAAAAACACCGTATATGACCACATCCGCAAGGCATCACGCGAAAAAACAGTGCCGCTTACCGCCATATCACGGGATGATGAAGATTCCCGCGAATACGACATTCCCGATACTTCGGGTGCATACGAGCCCGAAAAGGTCTATATAAAAAAGGAAACGGCAGATGCGGTAAACGAAGCGATCTCGCAGCTTTCGGAGGAACATAAAAACATAATAGTAATGCGTGACATCGAGGGTATGAGCTATTCGGCGATCGCCGATGCTCTGTCGCTGGAGGAGGGCACCGTTAAAAGCCGCCTCTCCCGTGCAAGGGCGGCGCTAAAGAAAAAACTTGAGAACAGCGATTGATATAACTCTGTTCAAAACAAATTTTGAAAAAAGCGGAACAAAAGAGATTTTTGTTCGTCTATAACAACATAAAGCGCGGTTACAACGCCGTAAACATTACGGGAAAGGAGGAATACCTATGGCAGAAAAGGATATTTGTGCAAAGATTTGCGAAGAATTGAATGCTCTTTCCGAGGAGCCTTGCGGAGAAATAGCCACGCATATTTCGGAATGCGCAGAATGTGCGGAGCACTATAAAAAGCTGTGCGAGATGCGCAAGCTTTTGATGAAAAGCGCACCCGTCGTTCCCGAGCTGCGTTCTGCCGTGATCGGGCGGATCAGGAGTGAGAATGTTTCTGTTTCTCCCGTTTACAGAAGACGTCGTATTCCTTTCGGTACTGTTGCGGCGGCAGCGGCTATCCTTGCCGTGTTTGCGGTATCGTACGGGGTAAAGACTCCGGACGGCATTTTCTCCCAAAGCAAAAACAGTGCGGAAAACGATTGTGCACCCATGGTGGAAACGCAGATGTTTTCGGCAACCTCCGGTACGGACGGAATATTTTCAGATAAAGCGGGAAATGCGGAATCCTCAAAAATAACCTATTTCGCAACATCCTACAGTTCTGACAACGCACTTGAATCAACAGAAGAAGAAATCGCTGAAGCGGAAACGGAAAGCGCACCCGAAGAAAAGATTGCGGAGCCGGAAACCACGTCGGCCAACGAAAGAGATGGTTCTGAAGCTGCCGACGGAAAACCAAAGCTCTTGTGTGCGCTCCCCCCGGCAAAAGACCGCGCGGAAAGCGATATCGCTACCGAATACAAACCCGACTATACCGAGGGACCGGAAAACGACAGTGGCGAAAAACCCGACGGCACCCAGTTTACTGTTGCTGACAATATAAACGCTCCCATACTTGCTGAAAACGGGGAAAACACTGTCGAAGAACCTAAGGGCACAGAACACAGCAATATGTCTGATGCCATTGAGGACGGCTTTCGGGGAAGCTCGGGAGGCGGTGGCGGCGGTTCATCCGCAGCGCAGCAGGATACGTCCGAGGGCGGAAGTGCGCTTGAAATGGCAAAGGATATATACGAGGTAATGAAGATCGTGTATCCCGACAGGATCTCGCTTGAAGTTTTTGAAAGTGTGGGTGCTGAAACCTATCTTGCCTTTATAGAAAACATAGAAGAGCCCGACACGGATTACACCGAGCAGGCACTCCTTGCTTTTGCCGAAAGTTATGCTGCACATAATTAAAAATGAAGCCATGGTATAGGATCGTACCCTAAAGGACAGTTTTGGGACACATTGCCTGCTGATAGAAAAGCAAAAAACGCAGATTGATTTCTGCGTTTTTTCTGCTATATAGGGGGCTGACAATGTCCCCTGCAAAATTGTATCCTGCTGCCCCATCTTTGTGTTTGCTTTATATGACTGGCTTATTATCAAACCTCAAAAACGCATCCGTCCGTAAGAACTACGGTGGGAACTCCCAATATTTTTTCGGTTACGGAAATGGCATTTTCGGGGTCATTTCTCACGTCCTTACCGTTGTGGATATATGCGAGTTTTTTTGGAAAGAATCCCGCTTCAAGCAGGGTTTTTGCTGTTTTTTCGCTGGAATGATGACCTGTTTCTATAAGGAGCAGGTCTATTTCGTTTTGGCGGAAAACTTCTGCAAAATCCGATACCGCACCGTAATCTCCCGTAAAGAATACTTTTTTGCCTTCTTTTTCGATAAGATATGAAAAAGCACGGGGATTTCCGTCGGCATCTTTTGGCAGATGTGTTGTGGGGTACGCCTTAACGCAAAGATCACCGTCGCAGAATACCACACCTTCACACACTCCGTGGGGAATAATTTTAAAATTACACTTAAAATCACCCTCGGTGTTTTTAAGTATCTTCATAATGCCCTCAAAGGTCTCGATGCAGGGTATGTGAATGTCAATGACAGGGCAGGTCTCCATATGAAGTCCCGTTGCAAGCTTGCGCACATACCACAAAAGGTTGGCAAGTCCTCCCACATGGTCCATGTGGGTGTGGGATATAACAACTCTTCTTGTGTGGGCAATATCTACCCCTGCGGTATATGCGGAATAGGCACAGTTTTCACCCGCATCAAAAAAGTATTGGTTTCCCTCGTGCTGAAGAGAGAATGAAAGGTGATGCCAGCCTGCAATGGGCTCTGTGCCGGCGCAGCTTCCGTAAACATGAAATTTCAAGGTATTTTCCTCCGTTATGAATTATATAATAAAATGCGGGAGCTTTCGGTGCTCCCGCAGAACCCAGCCCGTCCCGCTGTGTGCGTGTACAATATGCATAAAAACATTTTGAAAGGCAGATTAACGCGTACAGCGGGGTGGGCGACCCTCGGAAAAGGTGACACCCTCTGCGGCACATCCTGTGCCGCAAAGCCATACAGTCACAAAAACTTTTCGTCAGCGGTTATTTTTGAGAAATTTTTCCATACGATCCAGTGCCTGCTCAATGTGGGACACGGAATACGCATAGGATATGCGGGCAAAGCCTTCTCCGCAGTCGCCGAAAGCGGTGCCGGGAACGATAGCTACTTTTCCTTCGTTTAAAAGTCTGTGGCAGAAGCTGTCGCATGATTCGGTTCCGTCGGTAACTCTTGGGAACATATAAAAGGCTCCCTCGGGTTCAAAGCATTCAAAACCCAAAGCGTGCAGTCCGTCAAGAAGCATTACTCTTCTGCGGTTGTATTGCGCTTTCATATATTCAATGTCGTCGTCGCCGCATCTTAATGCCTGAACACCCGCAAACTGGCTTGCAGTGGGGGCGCACATTATGCCGTACTGGTGTATCTTATACATCTGCTCGGCAATTTCTTTTGGCGCTGCAACATATCCAAGTCTCCAGCCGGTCATGGCATATGCCTTGGAAAAACCGCTGGCGATTACGGTGCGCTCGCGCATACCGTCAAGAGTTGCAATGGAAACGTGGCGTCTTCCGTATGTAAGCTCAGCGTATATCTCGTCGGACAGGATGGCAATGTTTGTGGGGCGAAGTATGGCTGCTATCTCCTCAAGCTCTTCCTTTGTCATAATAGCTCCCGTGGGGTTGTTGGGGAAGGGGAGTATGAGAAGCTTTGTTTTTTCTGTTATAGCACTTTTCAACTCCTGTGCTGTCAGCTTAAAGGAGTTTTCCACACGGGTGTTTATTTCCACCACTTTTCCGCCGCAAAGCTCGATTATTGGTGCGTAGCACACAAATGAGGGCTGGGGGAGAATAACCTCATCACCGGGATTTATAAGTGAGCGAAGACTTGCGTCTATTGCCTCGCTTCCGCCTACGGTAACTATGATTTCGTTGGATGGCTCGTATTTCAGATCAAAACGGCGGTTAAGATAAGCCGCTATCTCCTCGCGCAGCTCCGCAAGACCGCTGTTGGCGGTGTAATATGTTTTTCCCTCTTCAATGCTGCGTATTGCCTGCTCGCTGATGTGGCGCGGCGTGGGGAAATCGGGCTGACCCACGGTAAGTCCGACTATATCGTCTGCACCGTTCAGAAGATCGAAAAATTTTCTTATTCCTGACGGCTTGACATTCTGGATTTTTTGAGAAAGTATCTTTGAATAATCTATCATAATCCGCACTCTTCTCTCAGATCTGTTTCGGGTATTTTGTAAACAACACCGTTGTCCTTATATCTGCGGAGGATAAAGTGTGTGGCGGTGGATGTTACGGATTCTATAAGAGCAAGCTTTTCCGCGACAAAAAGCGCCACTTCACGCATGGTCCTGCCCTCAATAGTTACGGCGATATCAAATCCGCCCGACATAAGATATGCGCTCTTTACTTCGGGATATCTGCAGATCTTTGTTGCTATCTCGTCAAATCCGCGGTCACGCTGGGGAATAACCTTTATTTCAATAAGAGCGGTAACAGCTTCCTTGTCGGTCTTGTCCCAGTCAACGATGGCTTTGTAACCCAGGATAACACCGCGGGCTTCAAGCTCGGATATTTCGGCTTTTATATCGCCCGTTTCTTTTTCAAGCATAACAGCAAGCTCTTTTGGAGTGAGTCTGCCGTCGTTTTCAAGAAGTTCAAGTATATTCATAATGTGGTCTCCTTCGGAATTTACTTAGTATAACAATTATATACCAAAAATGTGTGTTTGTAAAGAAAAATATAGCTTTGACATAAATTTTTTACTGCAATATGATTGCGGGAGGCTGATAGCCTCCCGTCATCTTTATATTATTAAGTTTTCAGGGGTAATCTGTAAGCCGTCTTTACGAACCCAGAGTAACATTCCAGCCCGCAAAGTATTTTGCAAGACGGAGAAGGTCCTGGCGGTTGATATTTCCGTCGCCCGTGACATCCGATGCCGCATCGTCAATTTCCACATCCCAGCCCGCAAAGTATTTTGCAAGGCGGAGGAGGTCCTGACGGTTTACGTTAAAGTCACCCGTAACGTCACCGCTGATGAAATCTTTCACAGTAATGCTTCCGACACCGTCCGGGATCTCTATCGGTGTATTTTCAATATCAAGAACTTCTGTGGCGGTGAATGTTATGGGATAAGAACCGATTTCTGCATTTTCCGATACTTTGAATGTAATGGCAGCAAGCTTTCCGCTTTCGGTGGCATTCCAGTTTTCCTTGTGTATCTTAACGGTGCAGACTCCGTCGGAGAAGGAGATATCCGTAAAGCTTGTGTCATCGAATATATCTCCCGAGGAGAACTCGGTGTATTCAAGAACAGATGCATCATAATGCACTTCAAAGGTCATTTCGGAAATGCCGGGGTTATTTTCGAGAAGGATATCCACCGTCACAATGTCGCCTGCTCTTGCCGTGCTGTTTGAAACAGTTATTACGGGTTCGGGCTTTACTACTGTAACTTCGCAGTCAGCACTTACTTTACCGTCCGGGCTCTGAACAGATATCACAGCGGTTCCGGGAGCAAGTCCCACAACACGGCCGCCTGCAACTACCGCAATTTTGTTGTCGCTCGTTACCCATTTAAGCTCGTGATCCATAACATAATCTTCAGCGTTGGGATTAACTGCGTGTGTGAGGGTGGCGTATTCGTTTATGCTGAGTTCCAGCGCGTTTTTGTTAAGAGAAAGGGTATAGGGGATGTTGAAAACATTGTTTTTCACCCAGTTTATTTCGGTTATGCCGGGATATACGGTAATATTGCCGTTTGCAGATCTCTTGCCGTTTACAACAGCGATATAACCGGCATTGGCTTTTATGCTGAATACACCGGGTGTGTCTGTGGGCAATACTTTTCCGCCCACACCGGATTTAATAACGTAGGTTCCTGATGCCGCACATTCGGGATAATTCAGCGTCGTATTTTCTGCCGTGCCGTTGTTGAATACGATATTAAAGGCGCCCATTATCTGGGGTGTTGTGACGGAGTTGAAGCCCGTCTTTTTCACAAGTCCGCCGTTTACTATAAGGCTTGCGTTTCCGCCTACGGAAATTCCCGTCATGTTATCCATGTATCTGTCTGCACTGAAGTTTATGTTATCTACGGTGCCGCCGTTGATCTCAACGACTGTGTTTCCGTATACACCATGGTCGAGGGATGTGTTGTATCCTCCGAACATATGTAAGAGAGAGTATGTTCCGCTTTTTACCACTGTGTGTGCGTTTTGCACGGAGTTTGTACTGTAGGTGGAAAGATGCATCATGGAATTGAAGAAATTGTCTTCGCCTATATCAAGAGTGAACTTTGCATCCAGGGGATTAAAGTGTGCGGAATTTCCTATATTCAGTTTTATATCACGGAATTCCGTTTCACCGCGGAATACCACGCCTGCATTGTTTTTCAGGGAGATCACGGAATCTTCGTTGTGGGATGTGATGATGATCTTTCCGCTCCACCTGTTGTTGAAACCTGTGTTGAAGTTCGAAATATCGTAATTGCCTATGACTTTTATAACACCGTTTTGTCCCGAAAGAGCTCTTATTGCATCTTTGAATGTTCCGAACGGAGCATCAAGACTTCCGTTTCCGTTTCCGCCTGTTTTCACATAATATACGGTTGAAAAATCGTCTTTGAGTTCCACCCATTCCACAGTATGTGTACCGGGGCTTAAGTCAACTGTTGTTGCGGAAGTGATCGCACCGTTTACTGCGGGGGTGAGTCCGTCTTCTGCTTCGAGAAGGAATGCGCCGGGAGCCGCGGTGGGTATTACCTTTCCGCCCGGGGCGTTGTTTATGATGTATACTCCGCCTTCCGCATCGGGATATTCAAACTTTGAGGGTGCAGATGTTCCGTTGTTGAAAATGATGTTAAGTGCACCGTTTATCGTGGGAACTGTGGTGGGTTTTTTAGTTATTTTGGCGATCCTTCCGCCATTTATGATAACGTTCGCATTGCCTTGCACCGTCATTCCGATGTGATTTTCCGCATATGAATCGGCGCTGAGAGAAATGTTTGTTATGGTGCCGCCGTTTATTTCGGTTGTGATGTCGCCTGTGATGATCGCGGGTTTGTTGTTTGTGATGTATGCACCGAAGGCATAAATGTTTCCGTAAGAACCGCTGTTTATCGTAAGGCTTGTTTCGGGCACGATTCCGCCGTAGAATATACTGCCGTGGATTATTCCTTCAAAGGAATTGTTCTCGCCTATATCAAGGGTCATGTCTGCAAAGGAGTTGAAATGGGAATACTGCTGCGCAAAAATTGCAATATCTTTTATTGTTATATCGCCGTGGAAGATCGCCGAACGGTTCGCACCGAGCACAAGAAGCGAGGTGTCGGATGCACCGCATATCTCAACATGACCTTCCCAGCCATCGTGGCTGAAGGTGGAGATATTGTAATCGTCAACTATGAGTATGGTGCCATCTTCTCCGCCAAGGGCATCTATTGCCTGCTCAACAGAGCCAAAGGGTGCAGAGCTTGTTCCCGTGCCACCGGATGAGCCTTGTTTTACATAAATTCCGCTTGTTTCTGTTGTCGGCTGGCTCATTTCGTAAAATGTCAGGCCGCAGGATGCAGCAAAGTTTTGTGCAATGCTGCCTGCGTGTCCCTGAATAACAGGTGACGAACCCACAAAAGCGTTATCGCCGATGTAGTTTACCGCTGCGGGAATGTAAGCTGTTTTAAGCGAAGTGCATCCCGAAAAAGCATATTTTCCGAGAGATGTTGCCGAGCGGGGGAGCGTTACCGACGTAAGTGCTGTACAATGGGTGAAAGCACCGTCGCCCAAAGTATCGAGCTGACCTTCCGGAATAAATGTTGCAGAGGAAAGCTCTGTGCAGGAGTAAAAAGCGTTACTGCCGATAGATCTTACGCCTGAGGGGATGCTTATTGATTGAATGCCGCTTTCCGCAAAGGCGAAAATGCCGATATTTTCAACACCATCCGGAATGGAAATGTTTTTCAGAGAAGTACATTTGAAGAAGGAAAAACCACCTATGTTTTTCACTCCGGGCATGGTGACGGATGAGAGGGAGCTGCAGCGTGAAAAAGCACCGTCAATGCTTTTTACGGAAGCGGGAAGTGTGATGCTGCGAAGTCCGCTGTCTGCAAAAGCAGCATACCCAAGTGTTTTTAAGGAGTTCGGAAGATCTGCTGAAGTAAGTGCATAGCAACCCGCAAATGCGGAATCGCCGATAAATACCACACCCTCGGGGATCGAGATGCTGCGAAGGCGGAGGTTTTCAAATGCCCTGCCCGCAATGCCGCGGGTGTCTTGGGTGAAGGTGAAGCTTTGACCGCCGCCGATGTATTTATAGAGTATGTTGGAAATATATATGGTGTTTCCCGATTGAGCGGAATACCATGCCGTGCCGTCGAAGGCGCAGGAGCCGAGATAATCTACGGAATTTCCGATGCGGATGTTATAAAGCGCCCGGTTGTTCTCAAAGGCAAAGCTTCCGATGTATTTTGTGCTTTCGGGAAGAACTATGCTTGTGAGTCCGCAATTTCTGAAAGCACCGTTTCCGATGCGGGTAAGACTTTCGGGGAATTCTGCGGACGCAAGGCGTTTTGCACCGTAAAATGCGGCATGGCCTATATGCGTAAGGTCTTCACCAAGCTCTACGGATGCAAGATTTGCCATATTTGAAAATGCATTATTTCCGACATATGTAACACCGGAAAGGACGATTTTTGTTACTTCGCCGGAAAATTCTGCCCATGGAGTGGTATCTGCATCATTAAAATCGCCTATTTTTTCGTCGGTCACAGTAAGTATACCGTCCGAAAACTCCCATGAAATGTTTTCTCCGGGGGTGTCGGTGTTTGCCTTGACGCAGGGTATGCCGATCATTATCATGCATACCGCAAGGAGCAGGGCAATAGTTTTTCTCATCATAAAAGTCCTCCAAAATATTTCCTTAAATTTAAATACTATTACAGTTTATAATTTTAATCAAAACAGCAAAGATATTAAACGATATTTTGTAAATTTTAATAACAAAACTGTTCTTGAACAAAGACGATTTGTGAGTTTTATTAAAATTTTGCGGTTTGTATTGTGTAAAGTGCCGAAAGTTTTTAAAGATGCAAAAAGGGGGTTAAAAAAGGCGGGTGTTTGTGGTAGAATATTTGTGTTAATTTGTGCTGTTTTGCACATCGTGTAAAAAAAGGCAGGTTGTTTTATGAAAAATACTCTTCCCGCATCGGCAAGGTGTGCGGTAAAACGTATAGATGAGCTTGGGGCACAGAAATATGCATCTTTTGAGGAATATCAAAGCGGCCTTTCTAAAGTGACGGATGAATTCAAACGTGAGGTAGTGCATTCGCAAAGTGAATATGACAGCACTCTTCCGTGCTTTTATATTTCAAATTCAGGGGATGACGATGCTGATGGGAAGACGCCCGAAACCGCATGGCGCACTTTTAGGAACATTAACGATCCCGATAAGACCTTTGAGGGATGCAATATTCTTTTCGAACGCGGCGGTATTTTCCGCGGAAAGCTTACCGTTCCCCATTCTTATATGACTTTTTCCGCATACGGAGTTGGTCAGAAGCCTCGGCTTTACGGCTCAAAAGTAAATTATGCTCACCCGAAATACTGGAAAGAGAGCGAATATAAAAATGTCTGGTATACCGACTTTTGTACCGAAAATGTGGGTATGATCGCAGTTGACCATTCGGATGTTATGGGCAAATACGATGAGATAATGTGCCGTCGGCACGTTGTGGGGCTTGACGGATTCGAGGGTCCGTGGCAGCTGGAGCGGGAATTCGATTTTTACGCAAACATTGATGAACCTATAACGTATCTCTACTGCGAAAAGGGCAATCCGGGAGAAGTGTATGACTCCATAGAGCTTGGCGAGGGATACACCCTGATAGAGCCCGGAGCGGGCGCTGTGACAGATATCGTGTTTGACAATCTCTGCATAAAATTTACGGGATGCCATGCCATAGCGGGACTTCATTGCAGAGAAAACGTCACCGTGCGCAACTGCGTTTTCTGCTATCTCGGAGGCTCGATCCTCGATGGCCACGCAGGCACGCGCATATTCGGCTACGGAAATGCAATAGAGACCTGCCAGTGCCGCGGATATTACATTTACGGCAACTGGAT
>JAFYUY010000124.1 GCA_017549405.1 Clostridia bacterium
CATGCCACACCCTCGGGATTACATGCCGCAAGGATCTGGGAGTTTGCCCAGTGTGCAGCAGTATCGGAGAAGACTGTTGAACCTGCATTTCCCGTGGGGGTTCTGCCGAGCATTCTGTTTACAATGGTAACAACTTCCGCACGTGTGATGCTTGCATCGGGCTTGAAGGTGCCATCGGGATATCCCGCAACAATGCCGTTGGAGGTTGCGTAGTAGATAGCGGTTTTATAGGGATTGTTGAAATCCACGTCGGAAACAGCCACAAGCTTTGTGGACTTGGATTCGGTGTTTCCGCTCATGATCTTATATACCATCTGTACAAACTGTGCACGGGTGATATTTTCGTTGGGGTTGAATCTTGTTCCGCTGGCATCTGCCACAAGATCAAGATATCCGAGCTTTTCGAAGAAACCGATATAGGGAACATACCATGCGCCCGCTTCAGCATCCTTATATGTGGTCTTAACTTCTTTTATGAGATTTTCATCGATGATAGTACGTGCAAGAAGGGTTACAGCCTCTGCCTTTGTCATATTGTTCTGAGGCTTGAAAGTGCCGTCTGTGTAGCCTGCAACGTAATTGGAGTTCTTATTGATTGCGGGAGTTACTACCGATGTGATCTTAACATCAACTGTTCCTGCAGGAAGTGCATAAACACCGTTTTCGGCAGACTGTGCCTTGCCGTTCACTGTTATGTTCTTTGCGGGAATACCGTTGGTATCGGTAACAAGGAATCCGGAAACATTTGCGCCGTCAAACTGAGGCTCGCAAATTCCGCCGTCAACCTTAATTATGTAATCCGCAACACCGGCACCGATCTGCGCTACAGACTTTGTGCCTGTGATGATTATCTTTTTGCCCGTAACCTTGCCTGCGCCCGCGGTGACCTTGTTTTTAAATGTGCCGCCGCTGAGAATAACAGTTACGTTACCGTTAACTGTTGCGCCCGCTTCCGCACCAACAACTGCATCGGTAATTTCACCGCCTGCAATCTGTACGGAAACATTACCGTTTACTGTGCCGGCAGAAGGACCTGCAACGAGCTTTTCGATATTTCCATTTGCAACATAAAGCATTGCATCGCCGTCTATTGCCGCAGATGTGGTATTACCTGCCACAACATTTGCGTAGTTACCGCCATTAAGACGTATAAAGGAATCGCCCTTTACGTTCTGTGCTGTTGCCGCACCGACAATTACGGAGTTGAAGGTACCGGAATCAAGAACAACAGAGCTTACATCCTTGGAAGAAGCACCGGGAGCAACAGAGGGGGGATTGATATATTCCAGTCTGTCATCTCCATCAGCAACATAGTAAAGCTTGCTGTATGTATCGAATTCGTTTATGGTCTCAAGCTCATAGCCGTTTGTGAGAAGCACAGCTCCTTCCTCAAAACGAATGGTGAGGAAATCAAGCACAAGGTCACCCTTGAGGCTTACTTCCTTGATGGGAGAATCTGCGGTGCCGCAGAAATTAAGGACGTTACCGGTCGCCTTTGTGCCGACACCCTGAAGGTGGATCTTGCCATGAGCGGAAATTCCGTCGAAATTTCCGAGAGCCAATTCACCCGCAAACACAATACGTCCGCCCTCAGCACCAAGCTTGTTGAAAGCATCCTTGACATTGCGGAAGCTTGCATAGGTTTTTCCGTTGTAAGCCATTTTTCCGAAATTACTTACAAAAACTGTTCTTTCACCGTCAAGGTCTATAATAGCAGGATCTGCAGCCATGGCGGTAAAGGGGATCATGCATATCACGGTTACTACCGCGAGAAGCACAGCGAGAAGTTTTTTTGTTCTCATTTCAGGTCTCCTTTAATTTAAATTTATTTTTGTGCACATTTGCACATTTTATATTATAGATTATATCATGATTTGACCATTTTATCAAGTGTTTTTTTGTACAAATATATACATTTTTTGTGCAAATAACCTTGACTGCATCTGATTATTGGCAAACGGCTGAACAGGAACAAAAACCGGGACATATTCTGTCCCGGAATTTTGCATTTGAGTATCTTTCCCGCTGCGTTCAGCATGAACGCTGCAAAGTCACTTTTTGAGTCCAAGTTGCTCCACGGAAATATCGCGCATTTTGTATTTGAGGATCTTTCCTGCCACGTTCAGCATGAACGCTGCAAAGTCACTTTTTGAGTCCAAGTTGCTCCACGGAAATGTCACGCATTCTGTATTTGAGGATCTTTCCTGCCGCGTTCATGGGGAATTCCTTTGTGAATATGAAGTATCTCGGAACCTTGTGGCGGGCGATGGATGCGTTGCCGTATTCACGCATTTCGTTTTCATCGGCGGTTTCGCCATTATGGAGGATTATCCATGCGCAGCATTCCTCTCCGTACTTTTCGTCGGGAACGCCAACCACCTGAACGTCACGCACCTTGGGATTTGTGAGATAAAATTCTTCTATCTCACGGGGGTAAAGGTTTTCTCCTCCACGGATTATCATGTCTTTAAGTCTTCCCGTAACCTTGAAATATCCATCCTCGGTACGGCAGCATATATCACCGCTGTGGAGCCATCCGTCGGCATCGATGGTCTGAGCCGTGGCTTCGGGCATTTTATAATACCCTTTCATTATGTTAAAGCCGCGGGCAACAAATTCGCCATTTTCACCGTCCGGCACTTCCTCGCCCGTTACGG
>JAFYUY010000125.1 GCA_017549405.1 Clostridia bacterium
CAGCCGTGTTGTGGAAAGTGTGAAGATTGTCACCGACGGAGTTGACGAATGGCTTGCGAGCCTCGGCTTTGTCCGTGAAGGGGAATATTACAGAGTTTCCGAAAATATACCGTACAAAACAGTTGCAATGTTCAGCCATGCAGGCGCATCGGGCGCTGCTCTTTCGCATATCTTAAACATTCCGTTCCCCCAGTTTTGCGCAGGGTTCCACATAAATTTCGTTTCAAGCTTTGTGGTGAACTTTGCCGATAAACCGGGCGAACTTATATACCCTCAGCTCATGTTTCTTGACGATGTGTTGCATAGGGAAGAAAAGCATTCCCAAAACTTTTACGGAAACTGAAAAAATGAGACACACCATCAGGGTCATATTCCCCTGCGGTGTGTCTTTTTTTAAAGCGGTTTGTTTTGAAAAAAATTGACATTTCTGCTCAATGTGCTACAATAAATTTAAACAAGATATATTATGCGGAGTTATACTATGAAAAATAAATTTTGCATTTTTCACCCTTATCTTCCCGAAGGAACAAGATCTTCAAAGGTAACTTTCAAAAACGGTGCTTGTCCGACCATGCTTGAGGGTGACGGAGTTCTTGCTCCCGATGGTGATGATTACATCCTGACACTTCCGTCTGGCGGATATGCGTTCATTTGTTTTGAATAAGGTCTATGAAATAATAAGTAAATATTTTTACAAATTAAGACTCTCGAATTGGTTCGACAGACTGAACAGGGCAATCCGTTTGGATAGCCCTGTTTTTCGTTTCCCAATGTCATTATACCCCAAGCACGCCCGTATCGTTTATTCCGTCATAACGCTTTTTGAGCCATTCGTTACCGTCATAAGATTCCGACTTGTCAAACCATTTGCCGTAATCTATACTTTCGGGCATTATATTCATGCTCTTGCCTATGACCTCGCATACCCGGTCTGCAAGAAGCGTGGCACCGTTTTTGCTGTAATAGTGGGTCACATCAGAATGATACTCTTTCGGCTGATCCTTCATAAGTCCGTAAAGATCGTTTATTTCGTGACCGTATTTTTTAACGGCACGTATTGCCGCCTCATTGAATTCCTCAATATCGTTGTTGTATCTTACGAATTTTTCCGGTGAGGTAAAACGTGCTTCATCTACGGGAGTTGAGGTGGCAAATATAACCTTTGCCGTCGGGAAAAGAAGCTTTATTCTTTGGCAGATGCGCTCCATGTAGCTTTCATATACGTCAACCGGTGTAAGAGTGCCGTCTTCAAATAATACAAGACTGTCCCATAAGCCCACGTTCCAGTGCACGCAGTCAACGTCATCACCGCAGCTGAGAGACTCTTTCCATTCATGAAGATAGCGGAGAATATATTCAGCAAAGCGGTTGTTGTCATATGTGAAATAGACCTCAGCTTTATCTCTGAATGCTTCCTTCACAAGAACATCGTATCCCATTCTTATGGAATCACCTATAAGAAGTATT
Organism: Clostridia bacterium; assembly: GCA_017549405.1. GTDB lineage: Bacteria > Bacillota > Clostridia > Oscillospirales > CAG-382 > UMGS1052. The sequence continues at coordinate 1,468 of JAFYUY010000125.1, forward strand.
TTTTTCATAAGTTTGTCTCCTTTCGACACCTCACAGCAGAAGTAATTCTATTGCTCTGCCCACACCGCCGTCGGTGCAGGAGGAGGTGATATAATCGCACATTTTTTTGATCTTTTCGGACGCATTGTCAAGGGCAACCGATGTGCCCGCCCCAAGAAGCATCTCCATGTCATTTACGCTGTCGCCCATGGCAATGGTGCGCTCCCGCGGGATATCCAGCACATCCGTAGCTATCTGCATTGCACGTGCCTTGTTGCAGCCCTTTGAAGTGGCTTCGCCCGAGGAGTCGCTGTGCATATATAAATTGAAATTGCGGTTTAACATTTTTATGAGCGTGCTGTCTGTCACGTTGTCAAATGTTAATTTTGAAATAAAGTTGTTCCCCAAAATCTCGCGGAATTCCGAAACCGAGCGGAATCTTAACCAGTAATCATTGCCGTAGAGTTCATCGGGGTCAAAGCACATACGGATGGTCTTTCCCTGTGCACGCACGGGGATCTTGTGATTTATGCAGTAATCTGTTACAAGAAAAAGAAGATCGTCGGGAACAGGGCAGTTGAAAACAGTTCTCCCTTCGATTTCAACAAGGGAACCGAGCCCCGTTATGAAACCGTCAAGTTCCGCATTTATTACAGCATTCGGAAGACACGCATATCCGCGGCCGGTATTCACTATTATTTTGTGCCCAAGGCTCTGCGCTTCGCGGATGGCGGAAAGATTCCTTTCGGGTATATCTCCCACCCCAAGATTTGTGGTGGAGCCGTGATCCATAAGGGTGCCGTCGATATCGAGAAAGATGGCATGGGGCAGACTTTTATTTGTTATCATAAAGTTATCCTCCGAACATCAAAGAAAAAACTGTTCTACCAAAGCCGCAGCACCGTCATTTTCTACGCTTTCGGCAATGTGGCAGCACATATCTTTGATAATCTCGTCCGCATTGCCCATGGCGACGGGAAGGGCGGCATATTCCAGCATTTTTATATCGTTTTCGGAATCGCCCACCGCCAAAGTGTTGCTTCGCAGGATGCCGAGAATATCGCAGACCGTAAAGATTCCCGCACCCTTGTTGTTTCCGCACAATGCCCCCTCGGCATATGGCGGGTTTTTCACGTATGCCATTTCAAAATGTTTTTCAAGAAAAGCGGCATATTCGGCACAGGGAAGGTAGGGGATGGTTATTTTTATTATGTCGCGATTCTCGGTGAGAGCAATCATGCTTTCTTTTGTATCTGCAGTTCGTGCAACGTTGAAAAATCCCGAATCACCGAAGGAAAATCTGCCGTCAGCCTCGTCGTTTGCACCCTCAAAAATTATGCTTTCGCCGTGAGTGTCGCAATAATCTATCAGTTCAAGCTGAAGAGCACGGGGCAAAAGTGCGGAGTATACTGTTTTGCTGTCGTATGTGATGTGGGCACCGAGTCCAGAGACCACACCGTCAAACTCTGCAGACGCCACAAGACCTTTGTTTATATACCCCTGAGAACGGCCGGAATTGAGGAAAAAACGGTGTCCGTTTTTGCGTGCTTCATGTATGGCACGTGCCATTCTTGGCGAAACTCCCGTTTCGGCAAGCTTCTTTATTAGAGTACCGTCGATATCGAAAAACACGGCATGGGGACCGTTTCGCTTTATTTGTTCCGCAATGAGCGAGGGATCTTTTTTGTTTGCCATTCGCTTTACCTCATCAAAGTCCCAATATGATTCCCGCAAGTGCGCCTATGGCAATTATTATTACGGGGTGGAGCTTCTTGAATTTTGCACAAATTACGGTGAGCACCGCAAAGCATATTGCCGTAGGAATATTCAAGCCGGCAATTTTACCGGTTTCGGAAAGCTTAAACACCGAAAGAATAAAAACGCTTGCCATTGCGCCCGCAATGAGTCCCGATACTGCGGGACGGATGCCGTAAAAAGCATATTCCACGTACTTATTTGCCTTGAACTTTTCAAGGAAGCGTGAAAGTATGCAGATAACTATTATGGCAGGGCAGATGATGCCGAGAGTTGCAACGATGCCTCCGAGGATGCCGTAAAGTATTCCTCCCTCGCCAAGTCCTGCACTATAGCCTGAATATGTTGCCATGTTTACACCGATAGGACCCGGGGTGGATTCGGATACAGCTATCATATCCGAAAGCTCGGAAACCGAAAACCAAGGATACTTTTCTGCAAGCTCACGCAGAAAGGGGATGGTTGCAAGACCGCCGCCAACGGAGAAAAGACCGACTTTGAAGAATTCAAGGAAAAGGGTAATAAATGTTTTCATTTTTTCTCACCCTCCCCGGTTGCATTCTTTTTTGCTTTTATCACAGATGCAGCAATACCTGCTGCCGCAGCGACAAATACCGCAATGATCGGCGAAAGACCAAGAAAAAATGTGAAGGCAAAAGCGCCCAGAGCAAGGAGTGCCGTGAGGAGGTCCTTGACGTTTTTCTTGAGAAGACCGTATATGGTAACGGCAACAAGTGCGCAAACCGCAACGCGGATGCCCGCAAGGGCGTGCTGAACGTAAATGTTATGAGCGAATCCGCGGATAAATGCCGCAATGACCGTGATTATAAGGATAGACGGTGCCACGACCCCGAGAGTTGAAACTATGGCGCCGGGAACTCCTTTTTGACGGTAGCCCACAAAGGATGCGGTGTTTACCGCAATAACTCCGGGTGTGCATTGGGCAATGGCATAGTAATCAAGAATGTCTTCCTCCGTGCACCAGCCGTTTTTTTCCACAAGCTCCTTTTTGAACATGGGAAGCATGGCATAACCGCCCCCGAAGGTGAGTGCGCCTATGCGAAAAAATGCCCTGAAAAGATCAAGATATATTTTCATCAATATCCCTCCATTATAATATTTAACAATGGAAATTTTATCACATAATCCACTTGTTGTCAATCAACTGCAAAGAATATTTTTTAAACATTTAAATTCACACCGCTTGACTTTACATTTTTGTGCGATATAATAGTGGTATAAATATCTTTGAAGATCAGGAGAGATGATCATGGTACACTCTTTTCTCATAATAGGTCAGTCCAATATGGCAGGTCGCGGTCTTCCCGATGACAGGCACGAGATAGACACAGAAAACATAAGGGTACTGCGCAACGGCAGATGGCAGCCGTTTTTCCGCCCCGTGAATTTCGACAGAAGCTTTTCAGGCACAAACCTTGCCGAAAGCTTTGCAGAGCAGTATGCGAAGGATCACAACGTTATCGCAGGAATCATTCCCTGCGCCGATGGCGGAACCACGGTGGAACAATGGCACGTGGGAGGTCTTTTGCACGATAACGCAGTAAACTGTGCCCGCCTTGCGCAGCGTTCATCTACTATTGCGGGTGTTTTGTGGCATCAGGGAGAGGGCAACTCCTACGGCAATTCGTGGGAAACTTATTACGATAAGCTTTCGGTAATTATGGAAAGCTTAAGGCGTGACCTTTCTCTTTACGATGTGCCCTTTGTGCTTGGCGGACTCGGGGATTTTCTTGAATCATACGGTGACGGCGGATTGCACGGGTTCAGAAGAATAAATGAGATACAGCGTGAATATGCCGAAAAAACTCCCATGACGGGATTTGCAGAGGCTACAGGGCTTTCCCACAAGGGAGATTTTCTCCATTTCTCATCGGATGCGCTATACGACTTTGGTCTGCGCTATTATGAGGTGTTCAGAAGGCTTGAAGATAAAAATAAAGTCTTTACCGAAAAGCCTTATAACGAGGAGATCACAGAGGGCGCAATGGAAAGGCTGTAATGCATTTTTATAAATATAAAGGGGACGGCAACATTTTTGTTGCCGTCCCTTGTTATCAAAACGCAAATCTTGTTATTCTTCCCAAAAAATCCGCAACGATGATATGACCGTCTTTCACGATGGGCGAGCTTGTTATGGGAGCCCCCACGCATATGCGGCGCAGAAGACGTGCGGTATTTTTGTCGTAAATATAAATACTGCCGTCGGAGGAGGTAAATATGAGCTTTTGACCGTATATCACGGGTGTTCCCTCAACGGTGCTTATGTCTCCCGAAATATAGGGAGAGGAGAACAGCCTTGAACTTCCTGCATAAAAATAAGCTTTGGGAGCGAGCGTTTCCTTATCCGCCGCCACCACCCCGACATTTCCCGTGGGGAAGTACAGGGTGCCGTCACACAGAGCGGGCGCTCCGCCCACGTCAACCCGTGCCGCAACATATTCAGTGTGCAAAGTTTCTCCGCTTGCAGCGTCTATTTTGGCGGCATTTGCCATTCCCGCAAGATATATTATTCCATCATGCACTATGGGTGTGGATGTGCGGTACCAGCATTGAGGGCGGTCGGTATTCTGCCACTTTATCTTACCTGTTTTTGCATCAAGGGCAGTAAGCGACTTCCAGTGCTGACTTACCAGGATATTCCCGTTTTGCTCGTCATAAACAAAGCGTGAGGGTGTGGTCTCGCACCTTGAAATGGGTGTGTTCCAGATAAGGCTGCCGTCTTTTGCGTCGTAAGCGAAAACGTTGGCGGGTGTTCCCGCAATAATAAGTCCGTTTATCGGTAATATTCCGCTCCTGGTGTAGTTTGCAAGTCTTATGGGCGAATAAGCCTTCCATAAAAGCTCTCCGCTTGCGGCATCAAGGCAATAAAGAAAGCACATACTGTCCTGAGCATAAAGCCTGCCGTCGCAAAGGGCAATATCACCCTTTATTCCGCCCGCGGTCGGGAAGTGCCACAGAATTTTGCCGTCATTTCCGCTTATACGGAAAACACCGCATTTTTTGGGGTACCCGTCATCGTTTGTGCCGATAAATATATCGCCGTCATATTCTATGGGTGTGCAGTATTCCGCGCACCCGTAAAGCTGTGCACTCCAAATGCTTTTTTCGGCTGCTTCGCAAGGGGGCATATTGTATATCATCTCGGTGGAAACGGTATTTCCGCAGACATTTATCTTGCGTATTCCCGCGGGCGATGAATCTATTCCTCCGCTGTCCGGTCGGGCGGTGGTGATGCTGAGCACTCCGTTGTAATCATGCGCGTAGTTTATG
>JAFYUY010000126.1 GCA_017549405.1 Clostridia bacterium
AGGAGTGTCAACCTGCTGGATGATACCGTCTTTCATAACAACGATACGGGTAGCCATGGTCATAGCTTCGACCTGGTCGTGGGTAACGTAGATGAAGGTGGTCTGGAGCTTGTGGTGAAGCTTGGTAAGCTCGGTTCTCATGGTAGCACGGAGCTTAGCGTCAAGGTTGGAGAGCGGTTCGTCGAGAAGGAATACCTTAGGCTCACGAACGATAGCACGACCGAGAGCAACTCTCTGACGCTGACCACCGGACAAAGCCTTGGGCTTTCTGTCGAGAAGGTGCTTGATGTCGAGGATACGAGCTGCTTCTTCAACGCGTCTCTTTATTTCTTCCTTGGGTGTTTTGCGGAGCTTAAGACCGAAAGCCATGTTTTCAAATACGGTCATGTGAGGATACAGAGCGTAGTTCTGGAACACCATGGAGATGTCTCTGTCCTTGGGGGCTACGTCGTTTACAAGTCTTTCACCGATATAAAGTTCACCGTCTGTGATTTCTTCAAGACCGGAGATCATACGGAGAGTTGTGGACTTACCGCAACCGGAAGGTCCTACAAGAATGATGAATTCCTTATCCTTGATTTCAAGGCAGAAGTCCGAAACAGCGGTAACGCCACCCGGATATCTTTTGTAAATGTGCTTTAATGATACGCTTGCCATTAAAAATATCCTCCTGAAAATTAGTACAATTGAAAGGGCATAAAACACCCGATATATCGTTTTTCAACACATAATATAATACCAAAAATTCGAGAGAAAATAAAGGGGTTAAATCCCCAAAATTTTCTTGCTTTATTTGGTAATATTGCACAAAAAACGGCTGTTTTTCAAAATTATAGAACCAAATCGTGCTAAAACGATGATTTTTTGTGCAATTTTGCCCATAGCAAAATGATTTTTTACACATTGCCCAAAATTGAGGTGCATCTTATGTGCAATTTGCTTTGTGCAATACAAAAAGCTTTTTAAAGTTTCTTTACCGCTTCGGAAAGAGCCTGTGCGCGGTCCTTTCTTTCCCAAACAACGCCGAGGTCTTCTCGGCCGAAGTGACCGTATGCGGCAAGCTGCTTGTAAATGGGGCGGCGAAGCTCAAGCATTTCTATGATTGCAGCAGGACGAAGGTCAAATACTTTGGAAACAGCTTCAGATATTGCAGCATCGGAAACTGTACCTGTTCCGAATGTGTCTATCATGACGGAAATGGGCTTTGCAACGCCGATGGCATAAGCTATCTGTACTTCACATTTTTTTGCAAGACCTGCAGCAACCACATTTTTTGCTACGTAGCGTGCGGCATATGCTGCACTTCTGTCAACCTTTGTGGGGTCCTTGCCGGAAAATGCTCCGCCGCCGTGGCGTGCATATCCGCCGTATGTATCAACGATGATCTTTCTTCCCGTGAGTCCCGAGTCGCCCTGGGGACCGCCTACAACAAAGCGTCCTGTGGGGTTTACATATATTTTTGTGTCACCGTCCATAAGCTGTGCGGGAACGGAGGGGGTGATGACATTTTCAATAATATCTTTTCTTATCTGTTCGAGTGTTACTTCGGGGGCGTGCTGGGACGAAACAACAATGGCATCAACGCGCACCGGCACATCGTCGCGGTATTCGATCGTTACCTGTGTTTTTCCGTCGGGGCGGAGATAGGGCAGAGTTCCGTTCTTGCGCACTTCGGTAAGCTTAAGAGAAAGCTTGTGTGCAAGGGAGATGGGCAGGGGCATAAGCTCGGGTGTTTCGTCGCAGGCATAACCAAAAACCATGCCCTGATCGCCGGCACCCGTATCGTATTTATCGGTATCACCATTCTTTGCCTCGTATGATTTATCAACGCCGAGGGCGATATCAGGGGACTGCTCATGGACTGAGCTTATAACTGCGCAGGTGTCGCAGTCAAAACCGAACTTTGCTCTGTCGTAGCCTATCTCTTTTATTGTGCTGCGCACGATCGACTGGAAATCGACGGTTGCCTTTGTTGTTATCTCACCCATTACTACCACAAGACCGGTTGTTGTTGCTGTTTCGCAGGCAACGCGGGCAGCGGGATCCTGGGCAAGGATCGAATCGAGAACTGAATCGGAAACGAGGTCACACATTTTATCGGGATGACCTTCGGTCACGGATTCTGATGTGAAAAATATTCTTTTCATGCTGAAATTTATCCTTTCTGTTATTTTTGAGGTAAAAAAAGCCCCTTGACATTTTTCAAGGAGCGGGCAATTCTCATCTTTCGGAAGAAGCTTTCTTCCGCAGGAAGTAGCACCTTGTAGCAAATACAGGTTGCCGGGCTTCAAAGGTCCTGTCCCTCAGCCGCTCTTGATAAGACATATTAAGTTCTTATACATCATACCATACATATATTTTTTTGTCAAGACGGCAAATAAAAAAACAGCGTTTTTCATAAAAAGCAGCAGTTTTCACACGAAAAAGCACACATATATGTTAACGATGTCTTGATTTGCGTGAGTGTTTATATTATAATTATAACATAAACTGCACGGAGGGGATGCCCATGGCAAAATCTGCAAACCAGAAATTAAAGCTTTTATACCTGATGAAGATATTCCTCGAATATTCGGATGAAGAACACCCGTTGACGATTGCCGAGCTTTCGGACCACCTTGACGGATACGGTATTTCTGCAGAGCGCAAGAGCCTGTATTCCGATATCGAGCTGTTGAGGGATTTTGGTTTGGATATAGTAACCGTTGAGGGCAGGGCACACGGTCATTATGTTGCAAGCCGTGATTTTGAGTTACCGGAGCTTAAGCTTTTGGTGGATGCAGTGCAGTCCTCAAAATTTATAACTCAGAAAAAGAGCCGCGAGCTTATAAAAAAAATAGAGGCATTTGCAAGCCGTTATCAGGCAACAGCGCTTGAACGTCAGGTTTTTGTTGCCAACCGCATTAAGACAATGAACGAAAGTATTTATTACTCGGTGGATTACATTCACACTGCAATATCAAAGGATTCGAAAATAAGCTTTAAGTATTTTGAATGGACGGCGCAAAAACAAAAGCGTCTGAAGCATGACGGCAAGAATTATGTGCAAAGTCCCTGGGCGCTTACATGGGATGATGAAAACTATTATCTTGTGGCATACGATTCCGAAGCACAGCTTTTGAAGCATTACCGCGTGGACAAGATAACGGATATAAAGATACTTGACGAAAAACGCGAGGGCGGTGAGGAGTTTTCGGAATTCGACATGGCTGTATATTCGAAGTCTGTGTTTGGTATGTTCGGAGGAAAGTCGGAATACGTGTCACTACTGTGTGACGAAAGTCTTGCGGGAATAATAATTGACCGATTTGGACCCGACGTTGTTTTTATAAAGAGAAGCAATGGAGACGGAAAATTCGAGATCAACGTAAATGTCGTGCTGTCGCCTCAGTTTTATTCGTGGGTATTCGGGTTCGGAGAAAGAATTCAGATCATTTCACCTGCTAAAGCCATAGAGGGTTTCAGAAATCAGCTTGAAAACGTGAAAGATTTATATAAATAAATACATTTATACATATTGAGTGTTTATTTATCCATTTTAAAGCTGTGCCTTTTTGTGCTAAAATTGATTATCAATACTATGGAGGGTTGTAACATGACAAAACAGCAATGGTTTGCAGGTCTTGGCGATCTTGGTAAAAGAGAAGCGGAGCTTATTGACAGATGCTATGATACCATAACAGGGAATATCTACACCGAGGGCGAGTATTTATGGAGTCCTTACAGGTGCACTTCGCCTTGCAAGAGCCGATTTGACGGTGTATGGAACTGGGATACCGCTTTTCATGCTTTGGGCTTTTCCCGCTGGGACACGGAACTTGCGAAGGAAAATATAACAGGCTTTTTTAAATTTCAGCGCGGGGACGGTCAGCTTCCCGATGTTTTATATGAAGATGGCAGAATAATCTTTACCGCATCAAAGCCACCTTTTTTTGCGTGGGCGGTACAGCAAGTATATAACCGCGACGGTTCAAAGAAGTTCCTTGAAGAAATGTACCCTGCGCTTGTTCGCAACGCATCTTTCTGGGAAAAGAACCGCAGTAACGGAGAAATGTTTTTCTACGATGCTGAAAACAAAGGTCAGGACGATTACCTTATGTTTGTCGGTTTTGAATCGGGATGGGATAATTCTGTTCGTTGGGATGGCAATGTTACGGATTATTATCCCGTTGACCTTAACTGCTTTATGGTGATGACATACCGCGCTCTTTCCTATATGGCAAGTGAGCTTGGAAAGGATGATGACAGTGCGGTATGGATAAAAAAGGCTGCACGTCTTGCGGCTCTTGTAAACGAAAGAATGTGGGATTCAAATAACTGTTATTATTCCGATCTCATAAAGAGCACGGGCAAAGTATCGAATGTGCTCTCTCCTGCGTCTTTTATGCCTCTTTTCATAAATATTGCGTCGGAAGAGCAAGCTGAATGTATGGGAAAAGTGGCTGTGGAAAGATTTAAGGGAAAAATGCCCACCGTATCTTTCGACCATCCCGGATATTCTAATGACTACTGGAGAGGCCCCACCTGGCTCAATGTGGCTTTCTTTGCTGCAAAAGGACTTAAGAATTACGGACTTTCTGTTGCCGATACAATAAGAGAAAACATCCTTGATATGTGCTATAATGAAAAGGACGGAATTTTTGAAAACTATGATTCCGTTACGGGAAAGGGCCTATGTTGTTCGCACTTCAGCTGGAGTGCTGTGTTTATAATCGAATTTATACTTAACTGGTAAAAGCAGTACAAAACGTAAAATTCAAATAAACTCGGGTCTGCGGCAAATCACATTGCTGCAGACCCGATATTTTTATAACGAATATTCTTTATATGTTTCGCCGCTCAGTACATCTTTCCAACAAAAAGTCTTACCATCAAATGTCATGTAACTGTGGTGGGAATTTTCCTTGGGAATGGAAACTGAGCCGGGATTGAGATGAAGATAACCTTCGGAGCTGTCGCACAGCGGTATGTGGGTGTGACCGTTTAAAAGAATGCAGTTTATTTTGCCTATATCGTTGCGTATCTTGTGTCCGTGGGTGAGATAAATGCGGGCGTTTTCAAAATAAAGCATGGCAAATTCCGTATCCACGGGAAAATCAAGCACCATGCCGTCCACATCGCTTTCGCAGTTACCTTTTACGCAGAGGATCTTATCTGAAAGGGGATTGAGCATGGATATTACGCTTTTGGGGCAGTAATCTTTCGGAAGATCGTTGCGGGGACCGTGATAAAGAATATCTCCGAGAAGAACAATACTGTCAAATTCTTCCTCCGCGTAGCGTTCAAGCAGGGCTTTACAGTAATATTCCGAACCATGGATGTCGGATGCGATAAGTATTTTCATAATGTACCTCCAAAAATAAATATCTGCCGAAGCAAAGTTCTGATCTTTGCCCGGCAGAGCTTTTTTACATTTCGGCGATTTCTTTTGCAATGTCGCAGTAAGCAGCCGCACCTTTGGAATATTTGTCATAATACATGGCGGGCATTCCGTAACTGGGAGCCTCGCTGAGGCGGACATTTCTGGGTACGGGTACTTTGAATATTTTACCCTTAAAATGCTTTTTTATCTGTTCAAGCACCTGAAGCGAAAGGTTGAGGCGTCCGTCAAACATTGTTATGATAACGCCGGAAAGATCAAGATCGGCATTGTAAAGACGTTTTACCTGGGCTATAGTCACAGTCAGCTGAGAAAGACCTTCCAAAGCGAAGTATTCGCACTGCATGGGCACAATAACACCATCACACGCGCAAAGGCTGTTTATGGTGAGAAGCCCAAGCGACGGAGGGCAGTCTATAAAGATAAAGTCGTAGTCATCTCGTACCGCATCAAGAGCTTTTTTGAGGAAAAATTCGCGTTCTTTTTTATCTACAAGCTCAAGCTCTGCTCCTGCAAGCGCAATAGTCGCAGGTAAAATATCAAGCTTTTTGTATTTGGTCTTTTTCACAACAGACTTGAAAGGAAGATCGTTGAGTATAAGATCGTATGCGGATTTTGTTACTGATTTTTTACTGATACCAACACCGCTTGTTGCATTTCCCTGGGGGTCCATATCAACCAGCAGAGTTTTTTTACCAAGAGCACCGATGGCAGCGGCAATATTAACTGCAGAAGTGGTTTTTCCTACTCCGCCTTTTTGGTTGGCGAAAGCATATATTTTAGCCAAACTGTAACCCCCCTTAAAACTTACTCGCAACATTCCGTGCGTAATTTTTATTATAACAAATAAACACAAAAAAGTCAAACATTTTATTTCAGAATGCTTGACTTTTTGTCATTTTTGTGAATATTGTGGTTTTTTATGGGTCAAATTTGCTGTTTTTTGAAGTTATTTTTGTTCAGTTTCAATAAAGCTTGAAAGGAAACTGCGTGTTTGCGGTTGTTTGGGATTTTCAAATATCTGCTCCGGTGTGCCGCTTTCTACAATATATCCTCCGTCCATATAAATGACTTTGGTGGAAACATCCTTGGCAAACTTCATTTCGTGAGTGACTATTATCATGGTCATGTTTTCTTTTGCGAGGCTCTTAAGCGTAGAAAGAACCTCATTTGTAAGCAACGGGTCGAGTGCACTTGTCGGTTCGTCAAAGAAAAGTATTTTGGGGTTGAGCGCAAGCGCGCGTGCGATTGCCACACGCTGTTGCTGACCGCCCGAAAGCTGGCAGGGATAAAAGCTGAGTTTGTCACCGAGTCCCACGCGGGAAAGGTAACTGCTTGCCACGGTATTTATGTCGCCGTCAAAACTTTTAAGGCCGTCTTTTGCCAAAAGCTTCATGGCGAGAGTGACATTTTCAAGCGCAGTATATTGAGGGAACAGATTGAAATTCTGAAAAACAAGTCCGAAGTTAAGCTGTTTTTCGCGCATTTCCTTGGCGGAGTAAGTTTTATGCGAAAGTCCGTCGAAAATCATTTTGCCGTCAAGCACGATGTTTCCCTCGTCAGCACGCTCCAGAAAGTTCAGACAGCGGAAGAGGGTTGTCTTACCGCTTCCGGATGAGCCGATTATGGAAATAACTTCGCCTTGTTCTACGTCAAAGGAAATGCCTTTCAAAACATCAACCTTGCCGAAGCTCTTTTTTAATTGGTTAACACTCAGTAATGCCATTTTTTATTGTCCTTTACTGTAAATTAAAACGCTCTTTTAAGTTCTGTAATAATCAAATTTCTTTTCGATCCATCCGAGGATTATGGTGAGAAGACCGTTGAAGAGCAGGAAGAATGCGCCTGTGTAGAACAACGGCCAGATAAGTCCGCGGGCGGTAAAACGCTCTGCAGCCTTGAGTATTTCTGCCACAGCGATTATTCTCGCAAGGGAAGTATCCTTAACAAGGGTGATAATTTCGTTGCCCATGGGCGGGATTATTCTCTTGAACACCTGCATAAGTACGATCTTGAAAAAGACCTGGGGCTTTGTGAGTCCCAACACCTGTCCTGCTTCATACTGACCGCGGGGAATTGCTTCGATACCGCCGCGGTAGATCTCCGAAAAATATGCCGCGTAATTTATAACGAATGCGATGAGTGCAGCAAGGAGTCTGTTTTTCATAGGGATATCAAAAACAAGACCGGGGATGTAGAACACGACGAGAAGCTGTAAAAGCAGAGGTGTTCCGCGGATTATCCATACGAACACCCTTGTTATAAAACAGATGGGCTTGAATTCCAGTATGTGCTTGATGATAAATCCGAGATATTTGATCTTTATGAGCTTGTCGGCTTTTCCGCGCCTTACTATAAAGGCAAGGGGAGCAAACTTTGACATGGAGCCCAAAGTGATTATAAATCCCAAAGGAATGGCGAATAAAAGGGTAAGTCCGAAAAGCTGACAGTTTTGCCAAAATCCTTTTAAAAGCTCTTGGGTGACCTGATTAAAAGACATATTATAACTCCGAAAAATATAAATTCACAAGAAAACTTCCTGCACCGCCGTTGCGGCAGTGCGGGAAGTCGAAAGATCAGCTGTAAGTTTTCAGAAAGAATTATTCAACACAGATGAGTTCTGCGAGCTTGTACTTTGCAGCGATGGTATCGAGTGTGCCGTCAGCCTTGAGTTCCTTGATTGCCGCATTAACCTTTTCTGTGATGTCGCTGCCCTTTCTGAATGCTGCACCGTACTGTTCGGGAGAGAATTCTTCTGTTGCAACAACAACGAGGTTTTCGTAATCTGTGCCTTCGCCGATCATACCGATGGAAGCTACAAAGTCAACAACGCATGCATCTGCTGTGCCGCTGCTTACTTCCATAAGTGCCTTTGCCTGTGTATCAACTGCAACGTAGTCTGCGGAAGCAAAGAAGTCATCGGTTGTGGCAACGGATTCGCCTGCAGATTCAGCTTCAGCAACGATGGTAAGACCTTCAACGCTTGCAGCGTAGCTTTCAGCATTTTCTGCCTTTGCAACAAGAACCTGCTTGTTCTGCATGTAGGGGATAGTGATGGACATTGCCTCAGCTCTTTCGGGTGTGATGGTCATACCGTTCCAGATAACGTCGATGCTCTTAGCTGCAAGTTCGATCTCCTTGGTTGTCCAGTCGATCTCAACGAATTCTGCTTCAAGACCGAGCTTTTCTGCAACTGCCTTGGAAAATTCTGTTTCAAAACCGATAAAGTTGTTGTCATCGTCATAGTAGTTCATGGGAGCGAAAAGTGTCATACCTACTACAAGCTTGCCGTTGTCGGAAACATAAGCCCAGTCGCTGTCAGCGTCTGTTTCTGTTTCTGCTTCGGTTTCTGTTTCTGTTTCGCCTTCAACTTCTGTTTCGATCTGATCGTTTACGTCGTTGGTTTCGTCGGCTGTCTCTCCGCAGGATGTGAATGCTGCAACTGTTGTGAGCATGAGGGCGGAAAGAAGAAGTGCTGTTAATTTTTTCATGGTATATCCTCCAAGATATAAATAAAGAATTTGCTGTGAGCCCGGCACTTTATTGCTTTAGCTCACTAAAGCATAAATTTATACTGTTATTATATCACAAATCCAAAAAAATGCAAGTGATTTTAGAAACTTTTTGAAAAAACCGCAAATATTGTGTATATTGCACAAATAATTGCAAGCAAATCAAAGGAACACGGGGGAATAATTGTTTAAAAAGGGAAAATAATAGTAAATGATCAAACGAGATCGTGTATAGTTTAATTTGAAACAGATCCTCTGAGGTTATTTTCGATTTTTGGTTTTGTTGAAAGGGTGGTAGTAAACATGAACACGGAAAACGGGAATAGAAATTCACTTCGACGTCTTTGTGAAAATGTGGCTGAAAAACATATGCTCCGTGGGGAAAGTACCTCTTCGGGCAAACTTTACCGTATTATAAAAACAAATCTTCGTGATACAAGGAGAATTTATCTGAAGGCTTCAAAAAAGGCTTCATCAGGAGCTCCGCTTACCGATTCTTTTTTGTGGCTGACAGATAACTTTTCATTTATTGAAGAAACGTTTCTTGTGAATATGTCTGCACTTAGAAAAATGCGCGGACTGCGGGGCAACAACGGGATACCGTGCGGTTTTACTGCCGCATATGAGCTTTGCACATTATGCGAAGGTGCTATGGGGCGCAGTCATTTTGATGTCTTGGTCGAAGAATGCGATGCGGCTCAAAAAGGCGGTTTGGGTTATGATGATTTTGAATCCTTTCCCGTGCTTATAAACTGTGCCGTGCTCTGCTATATAGGAAAGCTTTGCACACGTTATACAGACGGAGAAGGAGTTTTTGAAAACAGCTCAGCCGGGGAATGCCTTATATCAGCGATAAAAACGCTGAAAAGACTGTCTGTCCACAATTATACCGAAGCGTTTTCCAAATGCGGTCCCGAGAAAATACTGTTACTGGATCCGTCGGGAATATATCCGAAAATGACTGAGGATACAAAAGCCGTTTTAAGAGATCGGGTGAAGAAACAGGCAAAAAAAGCGGGCAGCTCCGATTCGGAATATGCTTCTAAGATGCTGAATGCATCGTCGGAACACGGTGATGAAAGCTATATAGGTGCTCATACTTCGGAAGGTACCGTGTGGACAAGGTTGTATTACCCTTTGCTTTTTATATTTTCTTTTATATTGTCTGTGTTTTTTGCATACAAGACTGTATGGTGGCTTTTTCTTTTTATCATTTTCCCCGTATACGAAGGTGTGAGCCTTGTGCTGCATACGTTGATATCCGCCACGTGTTCAAAATCATCGGTTTTGCCTGAAATTAAAATTTCCGAGATTCCCGACAATGCAAAAACCTTATGTGTAATAACATCGCTTTTGCGCGGGGAGCAGCACGATGCCGAGCTTTTTTCAAGGCTTGAACGTATTTACAATGCAAACGGCGGTAAAAATATAAAGTTCGGTGTGCTGGGAGATCTTTCGGATTGCGACAGTGCAACAAAAAGTACCGATGATGCAGTGTGTTCTTATGCTTCGGGCAGAATAGACTCGCTTAATGCAAAATACGGCAATGAATTTGTTTTTTTCATACGTCCGAGAAGCTATTCAAAAAGCGAAAAGTGCTTTATGGCATATGAGCGCAAAAGGGGAGCTGTGATAGAGCTTGTAAAGCTTATACGCGGTGAAAAAACAAGTTTTGATATGGCGGAAAAAAGTCTTTCGGAAAATCTTGAATTTCTTCGCAGAGTAAAATACGTGATAACCCTTGATGCCGACACGAATCTGGGACTTGATACGGCATCGCGCCTTGTGGGAAAAATGATACATCCTCAAAACCGTGCGGTGATCGATAAAAAAACTCACAAAGTTGTTTCCGGCTACGGGATGATGCAGCCTAAAATGTCCACCGAGCTTGCAAGCGCAAGAGCCACGCCCTTTTCGAGGCTCATGTGTGGAGGAGGCGGTACCGATATATATTCGGGAGCCTCATTTGATCTGTATCAGAACTTGTTTGATGCAGGCTCTTTCTGCGGCAAGGGTATATTTGATGCAGAAGCGTTTTATGAAACGGTAGTGAGATCTGAATTTTTTCCCGAAGACAGCGTTTTAAGCCACGATATCCCCGAAGGCGAAAGGCTGAGAACTGCACTTCTTACGGATGTGGAGCTTACGGACGGATTCCCGAAAAACGAGCTTTCTTATCTGAAACGCAAGCACAGATGGATACGGGGCGATATTCAGAATTCCATTTTTCTGAAAAACCATATTACGGTAGACGGAACCAAAAGAAAAAATGATTTCGGCATTCTGTCAAGGTTTAAGTTGGCTGATAATATACGGCGCGCGCTTACCTCCGTGTTTTCGCTGACTCTTTTAATATGTTCGTTGTTTTTGGATAGGGGTATCTCAAACTATTTGTTTGTTGCGGCTTTTCTGCCGTATCTGATACCGTTTGCTGTGTCGAGCATCGTGCTTGTTTCAAGTCTTGCTTTCCGCAGTGCCGCCCGCAAATTCTTTTCAAAGGGAGTTACTGTCGGGATATGGCAGAGCTTTTTAAAAATGCTTTATCTTATGTCGATGCTTGCCAAGGATGCACTGTTGTCTGCAGGTGCGGCACTTACCTCGGCATACAGAATGTTTTTTTCAAGACGGAAGCTTCTGGAATGGGTCACGGCGGCACAGTCTGACAGCGGAAGCTCCACACCGATGCTTTTTATCAGCCGTCATATCGCATCTTCCTTTATCGGAGCGGTTTTGTTTGTTTTTTCCTCCGGCGGTCTTATTAAAATTGCGGGTATTATGTTTTTTATAATGCCTGTCCTTGGATATTTCACTGCAAAAGATATGACACACGTCGGAGAAATAAAAGAGTATGAAAGAAAGAAGCTTGGTGCATATGCTCTGGATATATGGAAGTTCTTTTCGGAAAATGTGACATCAAATGACAATTTTTTGCCACCGGATAATATCAGTCTTTCTCCGTATGAAAAGATCGCTCACCGCACTTCGCCAACCAATATCGGTCTTTATATTGCAAGTCTTGCGTCTGCACGGGATTTTGGGTTTATAGACAGCAAAACCCTTTTCGATAAGATGTCGGATACCCTTGATACCGTGGAAAAATTACCAAAATGGAAGGGGCATCTTTACAACTGGTATGATACGGAAAAATTAACTGTGCTTAATCCACCGTATGTTTCATCTGTGGACAGCGGAAATTTTACGGCATGTCTTATATGCGCAAGAGGGATCCTTTGCGATTACACGGGCGAAGAACCGGGACTTGTGGAGCTTATAAACCGTATTTCCTCGCTTATTTCGGCGGCGGATTACGGGGTGCTTTATAACAGTGCACGGGGGTTGTTTTCCGTGGGTGCCGCTGTAAATTCGGGAAGTGCCGAGCTTGATGACGGATGCTATGATTTTTTAATGAGCGAGGCGCGCATTCTGAGTTACGTTGCCGCATCTTCAAGAGTTGTTCCCAAAGAACATTGGAAAAAGCTTGGAAGACCGCTTATAACTTCGGACGGATATATCGGAATGGCATCGTGGTCGGGTACTGCTTTTGAATACTTTATGCCGGCTCTTTTTATGCCGCACGAAAAGGGTTCTTTTTTGTATGAAGCAATGCTCTTTGCTTGCAAAGCGCAATCTGTGCGTCGTGCCGGTAAGGTGTGGGGAATATCCGAAAGCGGATTCTTTTCGTTTGACTGTGATATGAATTATCAGTATAAAGCTTTTGGGGTTCCGCTGCTCGGGCAGAAGAACGGACTTGAGGACGATCTTGTGATATCTCCGTATTCAACTTTCATATCAATGTGTGTTTCGCGCAGGCGCGCAATGGAAAATCTTGACAATCTTTCAAAGCTTGGAGTTTACGGAAAGTACGGCTTTTACGAAGCGCTGGATTTCACAAAAACACGGGTGAGGAGCGGGTTTGCCTGCGTTAAGAGCTATATGTCACATCACCTGGGAATGAGCTTTCTTGCTCTTTCAAATGCCGCAAACGACGGAGCGGTGATGCGTCGCTTTATGAGCGACAGCAAAATGGCGTGCGGAAGAGAACTTCTTGAAGAAAGCATTCCGGTAAATGCGGTTATAAAAAGACTGCGCAAAACTTCTGTGACTAAAATAAACTTCGCAAAGCATGACCCGGAGGAGACGATATATTGCGGTGCCCCGACTTTTTCAGCCCCCGCCGCAGCTTGCATTTCGGATGGAAAAACTTCATGTATTGTGAGTAATCTGGGACATGTGAGGATATCGAAGGGCGATGTGATGTTTACGGTACCCGATGCGGCGATTTTTCCTGCGGAAGAGCCTCAGACTTTAAGGTGTCTTTTAAAACTTGACGGCAGAGTATATGGAATGACCCCCATTGCGGCAAGACCGAACTCCGACAGCAAATTTGCGTTTTCGTATACGGAAAGCGTTATATCGAGTTCGCTATCCTGCGATAAAGGTTCTTTCGAGCTTTGCTATACCGTTTCCAACCGAAGCTCATCTGCAGTAAGAATGAGATTGCACGGGGAATCAAAAGCACAAAAGAGCGAGTTTTCGTTTGTGTTTTGTCCTTGTATTTCTTCGGGAGGTGCATATTTATCCCATCCTGCGTTTTCGGAGTTGTTTATATGTGCAGAATATGACGAAAACGAAAAGATACTGTTTTTTAAAAGGCGAAGAAGGAATGCACGTGACGAGGAATATGTTTTGGCGGTGGCATTGTCGGATAAGAATGCCGATATAAATTTTGCGACAATGAAAAATGCGCTTGGAGGAAGAAATGTTTATTCCGATCCTTTTGCTGCGATTGAATACTGTGAATGCGGAAAGACCGGTGCGTGTGTTTCTCCTTTGTGTATAATAAGCGGACAATACCGTGGCGAGGCTGAACTTATTATGCTTATGGCGCATGGCACGGAAGAGGCAAAGGGATTTGTGGCAAATGAAAGAAAGTGTTCTTTTCATACTGCGGCAAAAGCGCTTTGTGAGGTTTCGTCGCAGTTCACTATGAGCTCGGGCATATCCTCTGTGGGCAGTGATATTTCCGTAAGGGAAATGCTTTCGGGAATGATTTTCGGAAATGCGGGAGGACGGCTCCAAAAGCATATATCCGAAAGTGCAGTGTTGTCGGATAAAAACAGCTTCGGTATTGATAATTTATGGAGAAACGGCATTTCGGGAGACTATCCTATAGTTCTCGTGGATGCGGGAGGGGTATATTTCCCGTTGCCACTCGAAAGGCGGATCCGGGCGTTCAAGCTTCTTACCATGAAAAATGTAAGGTTTGATCTTGTTATAGCATACAGGGAAAACGATAAATACGAAAGAAAAAATGAGCGGAAGATACGGAATATTATAAACGCGTGCGCGTGTTCCGGTTATCTTGGACGGAAGTGCGGTATTCATATTGTGGAAAAAGGCGCGGCAGAGGACATTCCGGCTTTAAGATATGCCGCAAGCTGCGTTACGGAAATTTATTCCGATACTCCGCAGTCATTTTCTGAGATCTCTCAGTTTTCTCCGTTTTATCCCATCACTAAAGGAAAGGCTTACGGTAAGAATGCAGACGGATTTGCGGTGGCGGGCGGTGTGTTCTGCGACGGCGGATTCTTGGTTGACAAAGAAAATAAAAGTCATGTGCCGTGGTCACACACTCTTTCGGGAAAAAACATTTCATGCATCGTCACGGAAAATTCTCTCGGTAACTCTTTTTATAAAAATGCTTCTGAAATGAAGATAACGCCGCGTTCATCCTCGGGCACCTGCGAGTGTATGGGAGAACGGCTTTATCTCAGCGAAAACGGTGTGGTATTTGACCTTGTTGCGTGTTCACATTCAGTGTTATACAGTTGCGGCAAAGCGGAATATTTCGGAAGTGTTGCGGTAAAAGATTATAAGATAACTGTGTTCTGCGATGAAGTATTGCCGGTCAAAGTGATAAATGCGGAATTTTTCGGCAACTTTGCCTCGGGTGTGCGTGTCTTTATGGGTGTTCATCCTGTTATGGGTGCGGGAAACGGGCATGCTGTATGTGCGGTACGCGGAGAAAACACGGTTGTGTTTAAAAATCCCATGTCTGAATCTTTTGGGAATTATACGGGTTTTGTTTCGGTGCAGTATGACGGAAATACATTTTCTTGCAACGATAAAACCGAAATGTATTCACTTGGTAAAAGCTCGGGCGGTTTTGGTGATATTGCATGTGTCGGTGCACAGCTTGATAACACAAAATGCCGTGTGAGTTTTCTTTTGGGAGCTTATAAAGACGGTGCGGATATACCGACGCTCGTCGAGAACGTTATGAGCGGCGGAAAGCGGAACTGTCTTGAAAAAGCGGTGGGGTATTGCAGAAGTTTAATGCCCGATATCACCTTTTTGCCCGGGAATAAAGATACTGCGGCACTCAGTATTGAAAAAATGTTTAACACATTTTTGCCTTATGATGCGGTATTTTCCCGCATGATAGCCCGTTCGGGATTCTATCAGAGCGGCGGTGCATACGGATTCCGCGATCAGCTTCAGGACAGTTTGCTTTTGTTGTATTCGCAACCCGGTATGACAAAGACACACATCTGCAGGGCAGCAGCCCATCAGTTTGAAATGGGAGATGTTACTCACTGGTGGCATTCATGTACGCATCGAGGTGTGAGGACTCTGTGCTCTGATGATTATCTTTGGTTGCCTTATGTGTGCTGTGAATACAAAAGAGTCACGGGGGACGGAAAAATATTTGATATAGAGATCCCTTATATTTGTGGCGAGGAATTGCAGTCCGGAGAGGGAGAAAAATATATTCCCTTCGAAAACTCGAAGCTTAAAGAATCTCTTTATCTTCATTGTGTGCGTGCGATAGAGCTTGCGTGCAAAAGGGTCGGAGGTCACGGCCTTGGCCTTATGGGAACGTGTGACTGGTGCGATGGTTACAGCACTGTGGGAAATCTCGGAAAGGGCGAGAGCGTGTGGTGCAGTATGTTCCTTGTCTGTGTTCTCGACAGCTTTAAAATGATATGTTTTGAAAGGGGAGACGATACGTGCGGACAAAGATACGGCAATATGGCAGAAAACTTGAAAAAAGCTATAATTAAAAACGGGTATGACCGTGAAAACGGATATTTTATACGCGGATATTACGATGACGGAACAGTTCTTGGGTCAAATGATTCCGATGAGTGTAAAATTGATATTTTGCCGCAATGCTTTGCCATACTTTGCGGAATGCCAAAGGATATGTGCAAAAGTGCGCTGGAACACGCATATAAAGCTCTTTTTGACAAAGAGTATGGGATAACAAAGCTTTTTTCACCGCCCTTTGATAAAACAAAAAAAGAACCCGGATATATAAAAGGCTATATCCCGGGAGTGCGTGAAAATGGAGGTCAGTATACCCACGGAGCACTTTTTGGAGCCATGGGCTTTTTTGAGTGTGCCAAAGCATATGCATCGGAGGATCCTGGTGTGGCGGAAAAGCTTGCAGAATGCGGTGCTGAAATACTCATGTACTGCAATCCCGCGTACCGTTCGGGATATGAAGTAAATGAAAAGATACGGCTTGCATATAAAACGGAACCTTATGCTACGGCGGCGGATATATATTCAAACAAAGATCATATCGGGCGCGGCGGCTGGACTCATTATACGGGTGCTTCCGCGTGGCTTTACAGATTGCTTTTGAAATATGCATTCGGACTGGAATTTGAAAACACCGAAACATCAAAAAAATGCATAAGGGTGTCTTTTGTCACTTCAGGTGCCTTTGAAAGGGTATTGGACGGAGCTGTCATAAGGGTGCGTGAATTTGGTTTTGACACGGAGATAAAATATATTGCCGACAACAGAAAAGAGATAATTTGTGATGGAAAAACACTTTCCGGCAATGCTGTAATGCCCACAACAAAAAAAGTGGAAATTCATTTTGGCTAAACCGCATATCGCGCTGAAAAAAGTCGGAAAAAACTATTGCAAAACAATTTTTTGTGTGCTAAAATGATATAAAACTATAAACCTCAGGCTGGTAAATTTGTTTTGCAAGGAGCGTGTGTTTATGAGGACAGATTTTTACGAAGATCGACTTCGGACTTTTCTTGAATATTTTTCTTGTTTTACCACGGTATCGAAAATACCCGTAAATGGTTTTCTGTATAAGGAATGCGGATATAAAACGGGTAATGTCCTTCCTAAGGTGGACGAAAGCTTTACCGCTCTTGGAGAAAAGGCATATTGGGGCGGTAAAGAGCATATCCATGCGTGGATGTATAAAAAGATATCAGTGCCTCAGAGTATGCAGGGAAAGAATATCGTTTTGCGCATTGAGACTCAGAAGGACGGCTGGAATGTGCACAATCCTCAGTTTATAGCATATGTGGACGGAAAGCTTGTGCAGGGACTTGACACAAATCACCGCGAGATATATCTTGACGGTGCAGGGGCTGAATACGACATTTATCTTTATGCATATACTTCCGCATGCCATGAACCATTGGAGCTTAAAGCGCAGCTTATAGAATATGATGAAAAAGCATATAAGCTTTATAATACACTTCGTACGGCGTATGAAGCTTCGCTTATGTACGGAGATGAAGAAAAGGTCTATGCCGAGCTGAGAAAAAACGTGGTTGAAGCGGTAAATCTTATCGATTTAAAAGAGGGCAGAGGTCAGGCTTTTGATAAAAGTGTGGAACGGGCACAAAAGCTTCTTGACAGAAATCTTTCAGGTAAGTCCGAAAAAGGCTACAGCGTTGTGTGCATAGGTCACACCCACATAGATGTGGCATGGTTGTGGACTCTTGCCCAGACCCGTGAAAAGGTACAGCGGTCATTCTCAACCGTTATTGCCCTTATGAAAAAGTATCCCGAATATAAATTTATGTCTAGTCAGGCACAACTTTATAAATACCTCAAGGAAGAAAGCCCGGAGCTCTATGAGGAAGTAAAGGAAATGGTGCGAAAGGGACGCTGGGAAGTGGAAGGCGCCATGTGGGTGGAAGCCGACTGCAACCTTTCATCGGGTGAAAGCCTTGTGCGTCAGATACTTTACGGAAAGCAATTTTTCAAAAGAGAATTTGACGTGGATTGCCGTGTTTTGTGGCTGCCCGATGTCTTCGGATATTCCGCAGCCCTTCCGCAGATATTGAAAAAGAGCGGAGTGGATAAATTTGTAACTTCCAAGATCAGCTGGAACGAAACCAACAAAATGCCCTATGATATGTTCTTCTGGCATGGTATAGACGGCACGGATATCTTCACGTATTTCCTTACAGCCCAGGACAGAAAGCGCGGAGAGCTGCCTTCGAATTATTCCACTTACAATGCGTATCTCAACCCGTCGCAGCTTGAAGGAACTTATTACAGATTCCAGCAAAAGGAGCTTACCGACGAGGTAATGATAACCTACGGCTTTGGAGATGGCGGCGGTGGTCCTACCAAAGAACAGCTTGATAATTATGAGGTTCTGAAAAAAGGAATTCCCGGTGTTCCTGTGGCACGAGCGGAATTTGCAGGCGATTTTCTTGAACGCATAAAATGCGGTGCGGAAAAGAATCCCCGCACACCGAGATGGTTTGGTGAGCTTTATCTTGAATACCACAGAGGCACCTACACTTCTATGGCAAAGAACAAGAAATATAACAGAAAATGCGAGTTTTTATTTGAAAATGCGGAATTTCTTTCCGTTGTTGCCGAAAAGCTTGCGGGAAAGCCTTATCCTTTTAATGATATTTACGATGCTTGGGAGGGCATTCTTCTCAATCAGTTCCACGATATAATACCGGGTTCTTCCATAAAAGAGGTATATGACGTTTCGTGGAAGCAGTATGAGGAGATAACAAAAAAAGGCGAGGAAATAGTTTCCTCGGCTCAGCGGGTTCTGTGTGACAATATTTCCACAGATGGCGGAGTTTGTGTGTTTAACCCCAATTCATTTACTTCCGACGGCATGGTGCTTCTTGACGGAAAAACTGTATATGTTAAGAGTATTCCTGCAAAGGGATATAAAGTGGTGCGTGAATATAACGAGTCTAACGGTATTAAAGTAACTGAAAAGTCGTTGGAAAACAGATTTTTCAAGCTCACTCTTGACAGTAAAGGTGCTTTCACAAGAATCTACGATAAAAAGAACAAACGCGAAGTGCTTAAAAAGGGCGCCCGCGGAAATGTTCTTGTGGCATATGAAGATATACCGAG
>JAFYUY010000127.1 GCA_017549405.1 Clostridia bacterium
ACAACCTGACGCTCTAACCAGCTGAGCTATACCCACCATATCTAATTTTAACCGCCAAATGTGGCACCGACAAGCGGAATGGCGGGGAATTTTTAAAAGTGGCGTGCCTTGAGGGACTCGAACCCCCGACCTACTGCTTAGAAGGCAGTTGCTCTATCCAGCTGAGCTAAAAGCACATGCCGAAACAGAAAAATGGAGCGGGTGATGGGAATCGAACCCACGCAATCAGCTTGGAAGGCTGAGATTCTACCATTGAACTACACCCGCATCGAGCAAATATTCTGTTGACGGAGAGGCTAACCTCGAACCGCTCATATATATTACCACATTTTGATTCATTTGTCAAGATGTTTGGAGAAATTATTTTGAAAAAAATCAAAAAAATATGTTTTTTCGAAGGTGACGGGCAGTAAATTACTACTGCCCGTCATAAAAAGTTAATTATTCGCTGATTTCGGAGGTGTTTTCCGGTTCAACAGCATTTCCGGATGTGTTTTCGAAAGCTTCGGAACTTTCTGTAATTTCCTCATCACTCTCGGGCTTTTCTTCTTCTGCGGCAACAGGTGTGAAGCCTACAATTGTCGTGCCCTCGGCAACTCTCATCACGGTTACGCCGCCTGCTGTACGGCTGTAGGAATTGATGCTGGATATCTTTGTACGGATGATGGTTCCCGTATTTGTGATAAGCATAACATCTTCTTCTTCGCTTACTGCTGCGATTCCGCAAAGCTTGCCGTATTTGCCGTTTACATTATGGCAGATAACACCCTTACCGCCGCGGTTGTGGAGCGGGAATTCAGAAACCGGAGTGCGCTTTCCAAAGCCGTTTTCGGTAATTGAAAGGATCTGTCTTTCATCATCTGCGGTGGTGGCTGCGGCACCGACAACAAAGTCGCCGTCGGCAAGTTCAAGCGCTTTTACGCCACGCGCGGTTCTTCCGATTGTTCTTGCCTTTTCTTCGGTAAAGTGAACCGCCATACCGTTGTGGGTTGCGATCGTGAGGTGGTTTGAACCGTCGGTCTTGAGAACAAACAGCAATTCATCCCCATCGTCAAGGTTGATGGCGATAAGTCCGTTTCTGCGGGCATTTTTGTATTCGGTGAGATGTGTTCTCTTGATAACGCCTTGCTTTGTTATCATTGTAAGATAATCAGTTTCGGCAAACTCTTCAACGGAAATGTATGCAGTTATCTTTTCGTCGGGAGAAAGCTCGATGACATTTACAAGATTTGTTCCCTTGGAACCCTTTGAGGATTCGGGTATCTCATAGCATTTCTTTATAAATACCTTTCCGAGGTTGGAGAACATCATGAGATAGTTGTGGCTATGGGCGATAAACACATTTTCCACAAAGTCTTCTTCCTTGGTATGCATTGCGATGATGCCCTTACCTCCGCGACGCTGTGCGGAATATGTGTCTGCGGGCATACGCTTTACATAGCCTGCATGGGAAATTGTGATAACGCAATCTTCACGCTCGATAAGGTCTTCCATGAGTATTTCGTTCTCGACGGGAATGATCTCTGTGCGGCGCTCGTCGCCAAAGCGTCTGCGGATCTCGAGAAGTTCGTTCTTAACTATCTCGCCAACCTTCACTTCATCGGCAAGGATAGTTTCGATCTCTTCGATCTTTGCGTGGAGCTCTTCCAGTTCTTCAATAAGCTTTTCAATTTCGAGTCCGGAAAGACGTCCGAGAGGCATCTGAACGATTTCCTGAGCCTGTATTTCGGTTATATCAAAGCGCGCGATAAGAGATTCCTTGGCTTCCTGAATGGTTTTTGATGCGCGTATTATCTTTATTACTTCGTCAATGTTGTTGATGGCGATCATTAAGCCTTCAACAATGTGTGCGCGCTTTTTGGCTTTGTCAAGGTCATAGCGCAGTCTGTTTTCGACTACGTTGAGCTGGTGGCGTATATAGTGCTGAAGAATTTGCTTCAAGGTGAGCACTTTAGGCTCTCCATTTACGAGCGCAAGCATATTCATTGCGCAAGTGTCCTGAAGCTGGGTATATTTATAAAGCTGATTAAGCAGAATGTTTGCATTCACATCGCGGCGCACATCAATAACGATTCTCATGCCCGCTCTGCCGGATTCGTCGCGAAGACCTGTAATGCCCTCAACACGCTTTTCCTTTACAAGGTCTGCAATGCTTGCAACAAGTGCGCTTTTGTTTACCATGTAAGGAATTTCGGTAATTACTATTGATGTCTTTCCGTTGTGTTCTTCAAATTCCGCCTTGGCACGAACCATTACCTTACCTTTACCCGTGGCATATGCTTCATGGATGCCGGCTGTGCCGTATATCTGTCCATATGTGGGGAAGTCGGGGCCTTTTATAAACTGAAGCAGATCCGAAAGCTCGGCATCGGGGTGTTCAAGCAGATGAATGGTGCCGTCTATTACTTCGGTCATGTTATGAGGGGGAATGTTTGTTGCCATACCAACAGCAATACCGATGGAGCCGTTTACCAATATGTTAGGGAAACGGGAGGGAAGAACGGTGGGTTCTTTGAGCTTGTTATCGAAGTTGGGCATGAAGTCCACAACGTTCTTTTCGATGTCGGAGAGCATCTCGTCAGAAATGCGCGCCATTCGAGCTTCGGTATAACGGTATGCAGCTGCAGGGTCACCGTCCACATTACCGAAGTTTCCGTGACCTTCCACAAGCGGATAGCGCAAAGAGAAAGGCTGCGCAAGTCTTACCATGGTGTCATATACCGCAGCATCGCCGTGGGGATGGTAATGACCAAGCACATTACCAACGGTGGTTGCGGATTTGCGGAAGGGCTTGTTGTATGTAAGTCCGTCCTGGTGCATGGCAAAAAGTATTCTTCTGTGTACGGGCTTCAAACCGTCTCTTACGTCGGGAAGCGCACGGTCGATTATGACCGACATGGCATATTCGATAAAGGAGCGCTTCACTTCCTTTTCGATCTCCACATTCATTATTTTGTCGCGGAAGCCCTGATTGTCTGTTCTGATTTCTTCAGCCATTTTGTGTTGTCCTCCGAATTTATCTGTGTGATTGAACGTATATACTTGATTTACGCGGGATATTCAAAATCCGCTACGGTTTTTGTCTTTATAACTTCAAGATATTTTTTTGCGGTCTCTTTTGCGGTTTTAAGATCGTGACTCAGATAGTTTCCGCATTCACGTTTTTTTGCGCCGGGAACTTCGGTGCCATCAAAGCCTGAAATAAATTCCATGGCACCTTTAAGCATATACAGCATATCCTCACCCGGGAGCGTGTCAAATGTAACAAGGTAAAAGCCCGTCATGCAGCCCATGGGACCGAAGTAAACTATCTCGTTCCCGAACTTTGAATTACGCAGATACATGGCGCAAAGATGCTCCAGCGTGTGTGATTCTGCGGGAGTGAGATAATCACCTCCGTTGGGAACTTTCATACGAAGATCATAAGTTATGGTGTTGCGGTCGCAGCGGGAAAGGTAAACTCCCTCAGTCAGTACATCGTGGTTTACGGTAAAGCTTTTTATGAGTTCCATTCTTTATTCTCCTTGTTCTTCTTGCACATCTTCTTCCTGATAGCCGGCTTTTGCTTCCTGTTCAAGAAATTCATCCAGTTCTTTTTGTCTTTCAGCTTCCTGCTGCTCCATTAATTTGTTGTATTTTTTAAGAGCGGTAAGATATTCGGATGCCAGTCGCTTTCCGCGGGAGCGGTTTTCAAGATAAAGCTCTGCTACGTCAGCCTGGGAATCTGTTATTATGTATTTGTCTTTATATATGTTTATATAGTCGGTTATGCTTGTGACCATGTCGTAGGTAATTTCACCGTTTGAGGTTTTGGTTCCCATAACTGCACTTTTGTAAAGAGCAGCGGCTGTGAGTGTTGAACCGTCGCACACTCCGTCAATGGCATCCTCGTGCATAATACCGATAATTCCCATGCGCTGTTCAAATGCCAGCGTTGCGTCATTTACGGCACCGTCTACTATTTCCACATAATTTGTGTGGTTAAAATGAGAAAGTCCAGTGGGAAATTCGTATTTTTCGGGAACAAGGGGAATATATACATCGGGAGCGAGACCTATGTCGTTATATGATTCCATATCGGGAGTTAATACTTCAAGGGAGGTTATGGCGAACTTATCACCGTTTATAAGAGTGTAAACATCCTGCCCCAGAGCTTTGCCGTAGGTGTTTTCTCCAATTAGAACGGCTCCTGCTTTATCTCTCATGATAAATGCAAGAAGTTCTGCGGCACTTGCCGTTTCTCCGTTTGTGAGAACAACATACTTTTCGAATTTATCTCCCATGTAGTTACCGGTTGAAAGCGTGGGGAGGGGTTCTTTTTCTGTGCGCTTTCTTGTGTAACACAAGACCTGTTCGCCTTGCGTGAAAAGACTGCCTATCGCTGTTGCATTACCGAAATATCCTCCCGGATTGTCGCGGAGATCGATTATAAGATTTTTGCATCCCGCCTCATGGGCTTTGTTAAAAGCTTTTATGAACTGTTCCGCAAGGTTTTCCGAGTTGAAGGACGTTATCTGAATAGTAGCATTGCCTGTTTCCGGATTTATATAAAGATAAACTTCTTTGATAGAGGACATCCCGCGGGGGAGTGAAATGTTCACAGTCATCGAAGAACCGTCATGGAGAATTCTTTCAAAGCAAAGGTCTACTTCTTTTGTGAAATCCCAGTCAAGAGTCTTGAATTTTTCGTATTGCTCTTTGTTGCAGTTGACATCAGAAAATTTCTGATACCAGGAAGAGCTTTCTGCCGTTTTGGCCGTGAACGGCGCCAGACTTATAAGAGTCTTTATGCCTGTGGCGGTAAGACCCGTAACATCCATACCTTCAACAGAAACAAAACGGTCACCGGGGAGAATTCCTGCAAACAGAGCGTTTGAATCTGCGAGCACTTCTTCAATATACACGCCTTTTTTGCTGTATTTTTCGGAATCCTCCGGAGTTTCGGTAATGATGATTCCGAAAGATTTTGAGGTGCTGTCAAGAAAACCGGAATTTGCGGAATAATATGCACTGTATGGGTCGTTTGCCGAAAGCATGGAGTTGGCAAGAGCAGCAAGCATATATGGGTTTTCGCGAAGGTAAGTGTAAATCATGTGGCGCACAAGGGTCTCTTTGTCTGTTTCGTAAAGACTTGATTCAAGATAGAGATCGATTATGCTTTCCAAAAGGTAGTAATTGAATTCACCATCCATTGTAGTTGCAGAAGCAGGAAATGCAGGAATAACTATGCACAGCGAAAGAATGAAGGCTGCGGCTTTTTTTAATACTTTTTTCATTTTCTCATCCCTTTGTATAAAGTTTGTGGTTTATTGTATGCTTTCTTCGGGGTCTTCCGCAAGAAGTGAAATTTCAAAATGCATTTTTGCACTTTCACATTGTGCTGCACCCACATCCAGCGAGTATTCAAGATCTATGTATCCGCAAAGGTCACAGTCCAGGTGGCATTCTAACTTTTTTACCGTCACACAAAAATCGATAAGCAGATCTTCAGGCGGTATTTCCGGGTCACGCAGTATGGGAAATTCCGCGGACTGGAGCGTTCTTTGGTTTTTGAAGAATGTGACGTGTGAGAACGGGGAAAACGGCATCTGTGCCGTTAAGGTATCTCCGTCTGTAATGCATAGGGTGTTTGGTAAAACAGTGCCGTATGAAACAATAACAGAGTTTCCGTCGGTACCGACGCTCGCACCATATGAGCATGAAAACTTGCGGGATACGGTTTTTGATTCTCGTTCGGGCGGCAAAATAAATTTTTTATCCACACACTTCATTGTTTTGTATTGCATTTCACCGGGAGGTGTTGGGCGTTGCGGCATGTGTGGGAGTCCGTCACCCATAAACTCTTCAAGAATGCCCGGCATCATGGAATAGATGCCCGAAACGTACGGGTTTCGTTCGGCATGCTGCATGGTGCTGAAAAAAGACACCCCGTAAAAATTTGTGTAAAGATCCTTGTCGGTAAATATGTGCTCACCCGAAATCATCATTTTTCGGTTTGGAACAAAGGCCTCCTGAAGGATCAGAGATTGAATTCCGTCTGTCATAATATTGGGCAAAGCGCCTTTCGCAAATAAAATTGTCAGCCTATGGAAACTTTTGTCACGTTTTCGGCTTGTTCTCCCAAAAAGATGGAAGCGGTGTTTTTAAAATTCTGCGTTTCGTCGCTCACGTAAAAATCTACTTTTCCGCACGCGGTTTCGGTATTTAAAAGATCTTTTTCCTCAAGCAGTGTTTTTGTGGCATATGCCGCTTCAAGACCCGAATCTATTATGTTGATCTCATATCCCAAAACTTCCTTTGATACCGAGGAGATAAGCTCGCTTATGATGGGGTAGTGGGTACAGCCCAAAATAAGAGTATCGGCACCTGTGCCGCACAGTTTTGAAAGATATTCTGCGGCGATAATGCGGGTTGCGTGGCTGTCTTTTGATATATATCCGCATTCAATGAGCGGAACGAACATCGGGCACGCCACGGGGAAAATGCATATTTCGGGATCAATGCTGTTAAGGTGAGCATTATAAGCATTTTTGCTTATGGTGGCGGGGGTGGCAAATACGGCTATCTTCTTGTTTTTTGAAATCTTGCTTGCTGCATGGCAAGCGGGAGATATTGCGCCTATTATGGGCAAGGAAAATTTTTTCTCAAGAGATGGCAGTGCCACGGCACTCACGGTTCCGCACGCTACGACTGCGGCTTTTATATCGAAGCTCATCAAGAAACGCATGTCATCGTCTGCGTATTGAATAACGGTCTCAAAGGAGCGGGTGCCGTAAGGAACTCTGCCCGTATCACCGAAATATATAAAGTGTTCGGAGGGCAAGATCCTTTTCAGTTGTTTTATTGCTGTGAGTCCTCCGAGACCCGAGTCGAAAACGCCAATGGCGCGGCTTTTATCTGACATACAAAGCTCCGTGTTTCCAATAAAATCTTACATTATATTATATCACTTTTTTTGCATTATGTCAAATGAAATATACCCCAAAAAGCAATTTTTTTGCAAAGAAAATCGGGTATTCTTTACATTTTTTGCTTTTTGGAGTATAATGAAATATCATCTGAATAAACATCGGAAGGATGTGGCGTATTTGGCATTCACAAGACATGAAAAAGAAGGGGTTATTTACTACACGAGCCCTCTTTTTGATAAACTCGGCATACCTCATTTTTTCGCTTCACGCATAGGCGGAGTGAGTGAAGGAGATTTTGGTTCACTCAATATTTCCACAAGCCGTAAAAACTCGGACGGAAAAGCGGACAGTATGCAAAATGTGCGTGAAAATTTGCGCAGAGGTCTTTCTTTGATTGGTAAAACCGAATTGAGCGCCTGTATGATGAAGCAGGTGCATGATGTGAATGTGATATCTGCATTTCCCGTATGTTCACAGTATTTTGACGGTGTGAGTGAGTGTGAGGCTTGCGACGGGATCTTTTGCTCTCACGGAGACCCCATTGATACTCTTTGCGTAAAGACGGCTGATTGTGTGCCGATTCTGCTTTACGACCTTACACATGATGTTGCCTGTGCGCTTCACGCAGGGTGGCGCGGTACTGTGAATGGTATATGCGGATGTGCTGTAAGAACACTCAGAGCGATATACGGGCAGGGAGAGATTGTCTGCGCCATCGGACCATGTATTCATGAATGCTGTTACGAGGTTGACGACAAAGTGCTGAAGGCTGCCATCGACGGGGCGGAAGCAAGCGGCATACCACGAAATATAGCGGAAAACTGCTTTCCGCAAAGATATACAGTTGACGGACAAAACAAATACCGCGTTTCGCTTCCCGCACTCAACAAAATGTTTTTACAAGCCGAGGGCGTGAGGGAAGAAAATATATCGGTATGCGAGCTTTGTACCTGCTGTGCGGAGGATGAGAACGGAAAAATATTCTTTTCACACCGTGCATCGGGAGGGTTTTCGGGTACTCAGATGAGCGTTGTTGCTTTGAAATAAAAGCAGATCACGGGACGGGCATTATCGTCCCGTTTTTTGATGACCGCCAGCCCGTCCCGCCGTGTGCGCGTTTAACAAAGCTGAATTTTATATGTATGCGCCGTGTGCGTACGGCGGGGTGGGCGTCCCTGCCTTTTTGGTGCCGTGAATTGATGAAAACTGCAAAAAAAGATACGGAGAGAGACTGTGACAGCCGCTCTCCGCTTGTTTTTAATTATTATTTTAACGCCTTGTCATCGGCCGCAATTGCCATTTCGCTAACGGCAGATATACTTGTGGCATAAGTTTTGCCGTAGATTGTGACTGTTTGTCCCGTGCTATCCTCATATGTGAAATACGGGCGTACAACATAGTTGAGGGAAGCATTCTCGCAGGATATTCCCGTTATACATACTGTATAGCAAATATAATTACTGTTTGATGTATCATACTTGTTCACGGCAGGAACGGTACGTACTTTATCCATGCCGATGCACGGTTCAACACCGGGTGCTATATAATTTTCGGGGATTACCGCAAATCCGTATCCCGTAATCTTTTCTTTTTGGCATACAGTATTATCGGAATCAAAATCTTCCATTGCATCAAGGATATCTTTTCCGATTGTTGCAACAAAACGCAGCGCGGAATCAGCTTTGCGTATCTGAGCACCGTGTACCACGAGCTTTCCTGCAAGCTGCTCAGGTGTGTCGTTTTCTTTATATTCTGTATTTGCGTTTATTGCAAAATGTATGCTTGTTTCTCCTTCGGGGAGTGTATAAAGCCCGTTTTGTCCCGATTCGAGTATCACCCCGTTTACTGCGGGCACAAATGCATTGTTGTCTGCACAAAGTGAAAATCCCGCAAGTGTGCCGTTTTCAAAGACAGGTTGAGCACTTCCTCCGTAAACTCTTAATTTGTAATCTGCAACAAGACCTGAATCGAAGTTTGCTTTATCAAGTTCCGCATTGTTTATTACAGCAACAAACTTTGTAGTTTCATTCAGTTTTGCTACGGGTTTTTCAGGGTCGCTTGAAAGAGTTATCGGAGAGGTTACGGAATATCCGTCCTTGCCCTTTGAATGGACAATGACAGCTGTGTTGCCCAAAGTGCTGTTGCCACCCGAATTATACATATTGCTGAACTTTATTCCGTTTGCAAAATTACCGCCGTAAACATTATAGATTATGTTGCCGTTTACTGTTCCGCGCTTGTAGATTCCCGTGTAAACGTTTATAAAGTTTCCGCCGTAAAAATCGTAATTAACATTTCCCTTTACGTCAAAGACAGCAGTGGAAGAATTACGTGGACCCGAGGTCACGTTTTCTATGTTTCCGCCGTAGAAAGAGAAGTGAGAGTTTACCGAAGCGTTTGCCGTTCCGGAATAATTCACCCATTGATATACTGTTGCAACATCCGTTATGTTTCCGCCGTGTATTTCTATAATGTTATTGCCTGTGAGCTGATATGTCGTACCAAAGTTGAAAGCAATGCTTTTTGAGCCGGCAGCATCTATCTCTGTGGAGTTTTTGACTGTATTTTCCGT
>JAFYUY010000128.1 GCA_017549405.1 Clostridia bacterium
AAAATTAAATTTGTGTTTTTTGGTGACTTTGTTGCCGAAAAACACTCCTATATGAGGCGTTTTCGGTGAGTAAATGCCTCATGGGGGGGAGTTCACGAGGGGGAACTCGTTCCCCTTCGTGAAGCGTGGAGCACATGCTACACGCTCAAGCCCTTGTCTTTCCTGACAAGGGCTTGTGTTTTTTTATGAAACTTTAACTTTATAAGTTTTCTGCGCGCACATCTTTCCCGATGAATCAAAGGCAAGACATGAAAGTTCAATGGTCTGCCCGCTGTATGGTGAAAGGTCGATTCCCAATGTATATGGAATATCGTAAGCCACACCCACATCCGTGCCGTTTATGCGGTAAACAACATATGAAAAATCGTTTTCCGTGGTCTTGACAAAGGCATGGAGATCGACCGGGGAGGCTGGGAGTCTTACGTTGTTTCCGATCTCAAATGTCACGGGAATTTCACCCGGGTCATTTTCGAGTTTTGAAAGATAACTGTCGGAACGTATGGCATTTATAAATGCTTCCGCATACTTACTGTTGTTTTCAAGGCGGAATTCGCGTATTCCGGCAGCATCCACAGTTTCAAAAAGAAAGACTGCTTTTACCTGCGGGTACTTAATGGGGAGATATGTGAAAAAGTCGTTTAATTGTGAAGCTGCAAAGTCGGTAATATCTCCGCCTGTATGTATATTTCTGTATGATGCACCACATTCAGAAACTATTATTGGTTTTTTGTGACCGTAAAGGGATACGATCTTATCAAGTACAGTTGAAAAACGGTTTCTGTCTATTCCCATTCCCAAAGGGTCTGTTTCGGGCTGGTATTCTGCGTAGGCGGAAATTCCCACGTAATCGACATATTTGTCACCGGGGTAGTAATCGTCCATCGTGTCAGCCGGATAGAAGTTCGGTGACCACACAACAGGGCAGTTGGGGGCATATGTGTGGAATATGTCGGCAACATAGCGGAAACGCTCTATGTATTCCTCGGGGGTGGTGTACCATGCGGAGGTTTCGTCATTCATTTCGCACGCAAAGCGCACAAAAACTTTTGCGTCTGTGTTATGAAGGTCTTTGGCGATCTTTATATATTTCGGATCGTCCTTTCTGATGCTGAGAAAATCTGCGAGATCATACGGCTGAAGAGCAAACTGGACTATCTTGTTTTCACTTGCTGCTTTTTTGAAGGTGTGCTGATAGGTTTTCACAGGTTCAACGCTATATGAATAAATGAGATATCCCGACATATCCTTGTTGACGATTTCCGGAAATATCTCCATATATTTGGGGTCGCTGTTTTTTAATGTGACCCCAATGTATGCACCGCGACGAGGTTCGTATCTTTCGCCAAAAAAGATCCCGTCATAGTTGTCGTCATAAGTGGAGGCAAAAAGCTGCACCACGCTGTTGCTCAGAGTGGCACGGCGTTTTGCATCGATAGCTGCCTGCGGAAGTCCTGCCGTCACCCATTTTTCCGATTCCCGCATAAAACATGCGGCAGCCTCGCTTCGCATTTCAAGAGCGTTATAGCATTCGCCAAGATGCTTATAAAGCATGGCATCGCTGTTGTCATCGTTTGCCGCAAGAAATGTGGGAGCAAGCTGCTTCATGCTTTCGATGCACTGCGCATAGTTGCCGCTTTCCTTGAGGGAGAGCGCATCTGTCCAGGCTTTCCACATATTCGAAACACGTTTTCCGCTGTTTTCGATACTGTATACGAGATTTGAAGCACCGGGGCTTGTTACGATAACGTTGCCGTCCCACGAAACTGTTGCATCAAGGGCTTCAAGCACTGCTCTTATGGGCAGGTATGTGCGCCCGTCAACTATCACGGCACTTGCATCGTTTATTATCGGGGTGCCGTTGCGGTAGATGCAATTCTGACCGATGCTGCAAGTTACTGTGGTTACGTCCTTGGTAACAATTGCGGTGCTTTTTTCACCATCCCACATAACCTCTGCGCCAAAAGCTTCCATTGTGGCGCGCAAAGGTACGAGAGTTCTGCCCTCGCTTATGAAGGGGTAACCGCTGTTTGCATCAAAATTTACTTTTGTGCCGTCTATAATGACGTCTGTGGCGTGGGCTGTGACCGTTGCGGTTGCAACTAAAGTGAGTGCTGCTAATAAAAGTCTGATCTTTTTCATTTTAAGACTTCCTTTCCGTTTATGTTACAGCGAATTGAAATACAGTAATGAAAATTCTTCTTCCAGCATGGAAATTGCTTCTTCGTCAAGAACGTTGAAGTCGGAGGAGTCGCTGGCTCGAAGCATCGTATTATTGTCGAGAATTATGGGGATCGTCAGACGGATGACCGCAGATTCTCGATCAATCGGTACTATCCACGAAAAACCCCAGCTGTTGTCATCGCATATGGAATCCGCAAATTTAAGTTCATCCATATACGCAAAATGCGCCGTTTGCGGGTCAGACGTCTTGAAGTGGTAGTTGAAAACGAGCTTCATGTCTTCCTCGGCAGCCTCGATCAGAAGTTCATGGTCATCGGCAATTTTTAGCGCGACAGCAATTAGTGAAACAAAGACGGAAATAAAGCTTCTTTTGTGTATTATCGAAAGAGGAAAAAGATTGCCGAACTTTATGGACATTCTGTATCCGAGCGGTGAGATCTTCGGGGTGAAGTGCTTTAAGATCTCGCGGCTCAAAACAAGAAAATCGACAAGCTCGTGTTTTTGTTCTGCGCTCAGGTGATGCGCAACTGACAAAATATAATAATTGAAGTGGCGCGTTGCTCTGGAAAATCTAAGGGAGTTTTGTTTCAGAAGCTCTGCAGCTTTTTCGTCCGCCTCACAACTCATGCAAACACACATTTTTCTGTAAACATCGACAAGCTGCATAACGTTGTTATATGTTTCGTTGTTGTGGTCGGTCGTCTTATTGTCCAAAAGTCTGCGAATGAGAGCAGAACCCGGTGCAAGGAAAACCGCAGTTTCGTTCGCACCGATGGGGAGTATTAAGGCGTGTGTGAATCCGCAAGAGCTTACGCAATCGAATATTCCCGTTTCACCCGATGACATAGCGGTAAGATAGGCATTGCGCTGACATTCCGAAATGAGCTTTGCCGTTGACGATCTCAGCCTGAACTGATGGGAGCTTATTGCAAAACTGTTTTTGAATAATATTTTAGAGTTCCTGTCGGTGATGAGTATCGGCCACGGGAATTTGTCGAAATCGTCCCGTGTGTAATTCTGAGATTCAATGCTGTTCATCAAAGTATTCCTTAACTATCTTGCGCTCATCAAAGGGTATTTTTTCTGTTCCTATTTCTTCGTAAAGCTGATTGCCTTTTCCCACAAGCAGCACTATATCGCCCTTTTGCGCAACAGAAAGTGCGTGGCGAATGGCTTCGCGTCTGTCCTTTATTATCACATAGCTGCCGTTTGTTTTTTCGGTACCTATGAGAATGTCGGCTATTATGTCATCAACATTTTCGGTTCTCGGATTATCGGAGGTGATTACGCAAAGATCGGAATATTTTCCTGCGATCTCGCCCATATCATAGCGGCGCAATCTGGAACGGTTACCGCCGCAGCCGAACACCGTGATTATTCTTTTGGGATCATAATTTTTCACAGAGGCAAACAGACTTTCAAGGCTGAGTGCATTGTGCGCATAATCTATTATTACCGCAAAATCGCATTTTTCGTGTTTCACAGGCTCAACACGCCCGAAAATGCTTACGTTTTCAAGGCTTGATGCGACTGTTGCAAAATCGGCACCCGCCATCATCGAAATGACAGAAGTGCATAAAGCATTATAAACGGAAAAGGCTCCGGGAGTGCCCACGTGTAATTTTCCCATGGGGCTTATTTCAAAAGTGGTGGAAAGGCTTCCGTCTATTTCATAACTTATATTTTCCGCACGGAAATCTGCATTTTGGTCGTTCACGGCATAAGTTGTATATTCGACACCTGCGTTTTTTACCGCCTCTATAATTTCGGGCAATCTGTCGGAATCGGAATTTATAACAGCCCGTTCACACTGACTGAATATCATTTTTTTGCACGCAAGATACTGCTCAAAATCGGAGTGCTCGTTATCTCCGATGTGGTCGGGAGAGATGTTTGTGAACACCGCCACATTGAAAAATATGCCGTAGGTTCTGTGCATCATCAGAGCCTGGGAAGAAACCTCCATGACCACGTGCGTCACACCGCATTTTACCATGTCTGCAAAGATACGGTGCAGCTCATAGCTTTCGGGAGTGGAATTTTCCGTGTGCTCAAATTTATCTGCATAATATATGCCTGTTGTTCCGATATTGCCTGCCGAAAGACCCGCAGCCGTAAGAACAGAATGGGTCATGAAGGAGGTACTTGTTTTGCCCTTTGTTCCCGTTATGCCGATAATAAACAGTTTTTTTGCGGGGTTGCCGAAAAATTCTGCGGAAATCAGAGCCAGTGCCTTTCTCGTGTCGCGGCAGAGAATAAAAGCTGTGTTTTGATATTCCTTGCTTTTTGTTTCGTACGCTTCGTCATCGGAAACAACAATGGCGCAGGCGCCTTGTGCTATTGCTTTATCTATGTATTTGTGCCCGTCGGAGAGCGCTCCTTTAAGGCATATAAAAACGCTGTCCGTTGTTACTTTGCGAGAATCATAGCAAAGTGATGTGAATTCACGTGCTGTGCATCCCGTGTGTTTTAAGGCATCTATCCGCGGAATCGCAATTATATCTTTGAGTTGCATAAAAACCTCCGAAAGTTTATCTGGTTGAAACAAGAGAACGTATGCCGTCGGAAAGGACGGAAACAAAGGTGTCGACCTCGTCAAAGGTGTTGTATTCGCAAAAGCTTATTCTGATAGTATAGTCAGCGCTTTTTGTGTCGAGTCCGAAAGCTGCAAGCACGCGGTTTTCACGGTGCTTTGACGTGCACGCAGAGCCTGCGGAAACATAGATATCCTTTGCGGAAAGATATCTCAGCATGACCTCACTTTTTATGGAGGGTAAAGTGAGCGATACCACATGGGGAACATAAGCCTGAGGAATATTTACAGTAACAGGGGGCGTTTTTTCTGTTATCTGTTCTATCAGGTGATAGCGCAGCTTTTCGACAGTCGATATATTTGATGCCGACAAGGTCTTATCACACGCAATTGCAAATGCAGCAATAAGAGGTAATGCTTCGGTACCGGGGCGGATATC
>JAFYUY010000129.1 GCA_017549405.1 Clostridia bacterium
AATGGAACCGCCCACGATGGGAAGATCGGCATTCGAACCGATAAAGTAGTGGGGGAGAAGAGTTTCGAAGTCTAAAAGCTTCTTAAAGGTATTTCTGTCTATCTTCATGGGGGTGTGCTCTGCGGAAAAAGCTATGCAGTGCTCGTTGTAGTATACGTAGGGAGAATACTGGATGAACCATTTGTCTCCGTCAAGATCAAGGGGGATTATACGGTGATTCTGACGGGCGGGGGAATTTACTCTTCCTGCGTATCCTTCATTTTCACAGCAAAGCAGACATTTGGGATATCCGCTTTGGGGAAGAAGCTTTGCAGCGGCAATAGCTTTGGGATCTTTTTCGGGTTTTGAAAGATTTATTGTTATGTCAATTTCACCATAGGTACTTTCTGTTTTCCATTTAAGGTCTTTCTTTACGCGGTATTCTCTTATATAATTAGATGCCTTTGAAAGTGCGTAATAATAATCTGTTGCTTTTTCGGGGTCTTCGGAATAGAGCGAATTGAATTTTGAAATGACCACGGACGGGGGAGGCATGAGAGCGCCCATGAGCTTTGTGTCGAAAAGGTCACGGTAGACTACGGAATTGCTTTCTATAAGTCCGTTTTCAAAAGCGTAGTCACACAGATCATCAAGGATCTCTTCGAGATTATCGTTTTTCGGAGCTGTCTCTTCGGATATCTCGTCTATTCCGAGTATTTCCATCAGTCTGTTTGCTGCCCATGTTCTGTCGGTGCCACTTATCATACCGTTATTTATGGCATATTCCACTAATTGCTTTATTGAATTTTCAGTATTTTTCATATAAAAGTTTTCCTTCTTCAAATATTTGCATTACATTTTAACATATAAAGCGAATTTTGTCAAATATGTTTTTCCCGGCTCTAAAATGCTTTCTTTGCACTTGACAAAGTACGTTTAAAGTAGTATTATCTTATGTAGTATAATAAAAGGAGCAATCAAAATGAGCGAAAATTGTACACATAACTGCGAAACCTGCGGGCAAAACTGCGGCGAAAGAAAAGCCGAAAGCCTTCTTGTTCCCGTAAATGAAGCATCCACCGTAAAAAAGGTAATTGCCGTTGTCAGCGGTAAGGGCGGTGTGGGAAAATCCATGGTAACGTCCATGCTTTCCGTTCTTTCAAATCGCGCGGGTAATAAGACAGCTATCCTTGATGCCGATATCACAGGTCCATCTATCCCCAAAGCTTTTGGCATAACTCAGAAGGCTGAGGGCGACGGAAAGAATATTTTCCCCGTAAACACCAAGACAGACATAAGAATGATGTCAATAAATCTCCTTCTTCCCGAAGATACAGATCCCGTTGTCTGGCG
Organism: Clostridia bacterium; assembly: GCA_017549405.1. Classification (GTDB taxonomy): domain Bacteria; phylum Bacillota; class Clostridia; order Oscillospirales; family CAG-382; genus UMGS1052. The sequence continues at coordinate 1,333 of JAFYUY010000129.1, forward strand.
AGGTCCCGTTATTGCCGGTGCCGTAAAGCAGTTTTGGACAGATGTTATATGGGACGACATTGACCTTATGTTTATTGACTGTCCCCCCGGAACGGGTGATGTTCCGCTTACCGTGTTCCAGTCCATTCCCGTGGACGGTATTATCATTGTAACTTCTCCGCAGGAGCTTGTTTCCATGATAGTGGAAAAGGCTGTTAAAATGGCTAAGATGATGAATATTCCCGTTATCGGTGTGGTTGAGAACATGGCATATTTCGAATGCCCCGATTGCGGAAAACAGCACAGTATTTTTGGCGAAAGCCACATTGAAGAAATTGCAGCAAAATATGACATTAAAAATGTTGCACGTCTTCCCATGAACCGTGACATCGCATCTATGGCAGATAAGGGACAGATAGAGCTCTTCAACGGCAACTGGCTTGACGGAATGCTTGAAGCCGTGGAAAAGGCGCAGAGATGAGCCACGCACAGAGAGCGGTCGAGCTTTTCGAAAAAGGGTATAATTGCGCCCAGGCGGTATTTACGGCTTTTTGCGATGTGATGGGACTTGAGGAGGAAGCAGCACTCAGGCTTTCGTCGTCCTTCGGCGGCGGAATGGGCAGAATGCGTGAGGTATGCGGTGCAGTTTCGGGTGCTTTTATGGTACTCGGAATGCTTTACGGATATTCCGACCTTGATCCGGAATCGAAAAAAGCACACTATGCCCTTATAAGAGGAGCTGCAGAAAAGTTTAAAGAACAAAACGGTTCAATAATATGCCGTGAACTGCTTTCCGGTGCGGGAGTCGACTCTTCCGCAGGTGGTGAACCCGAAAAACGCACGGAGGCTTATTATAAAAAGCGTCCATGCCGTGAACTTGTGGAGATAGCGGCACAGATAGTTGACGATATAATTGAATCGAGATAAGCTTTTAAAGTTTTCGGTCGAAAGGAAATGAAAAATGAAGATACGTTATAACGAAAACCGTGAGGTCGTTGAACTTATCCGAAAAGGACTTCTGAAAAAAGAGGGTCATTGCCCGTGTAAAAGGGAAATGACCGAGGACACCATGTGCATGTGCACAGAGTTCCGCGAGCAGATCGCGGATCCGGATTTTGAAGGCTATTGCCATTGTATGCTTTATTACAAAGAAAAATAAAAGTTCAATATATTCCGTTTATCCCTCGCTTGCCCAGTTCTTCGCGGAGCTTGGCAAGCGAGCTTTTTTCTATGCGGGAAACGTAGGAGCGTGAAATGTTCAGCTTTTCTGCCACTTCACGCTGGGTCATGGGTTTTGTTCCTTCGCGGAGGCCGTATCGGCGCACAATAATTTCCTTTTCACGTTCATCAAGCACACAGTTTACCGCTCGCATCATCTGCTGCCCGCGTATCTTCATGTCAAGATCGTCCGCTATGGTATCATCGCAGGCAATAATATCCATATATGTAAGAGGGTTCCCGTCTTTGTCTGTTTCCACGGCATCGGAAAGAGAAGTCTCGATGCTGAATTTTTTGCGTGCACGGAAATACATTAGTATCTCGTTCTGCAGACATTTGCCGGCATATGTGGCAAAACGCGTGCCGTTTTCCACATTAAACGAGTCGATGGCTTTTATAAGTCCTATCGTGCCAACGGAAATTATGTCGTCATTATCGCATCCCGACACGGTTGAATAATATTTTTTGGCGATGTGAGCGACAAGGCGCAGATTTCGTTCGATGAGTATGTCCCGTGCCTCTTTGTCGCCGCTTTTGCACCGACGGAAATATTCCCTTTCTTCGGCGGCGGTGAGCGGTGGAGGAAAGGCGGATGTGCCGGAGACTTTCAGAAAGAATAAAAAAACATTAAATATCAGCCCGGATAAAATAAAAGACATGGCGTGATCTCCGTGATTTAAGTATGTAACACTATCATTTTATGCCGTTATTGCTTGTACCGTGACTGAAATTGTTATAATTTCGTAAACAAATGTGATGTTATAGGGAAAAATCTTAAAAAAATCAAAAAATCTATTTACTTTTCGGCGAAAAAGTGTTATTATATCTATAACTGATAATTTTAAGGAGGATATATATATCTATGGCAAGAAAAAAGATTTCCATGGATGGTAATACCGCCGCGGCTCATGTAAGCTATGCTTTCACAGAAGTTGCTGCTATTTACCCCATCACACCTTCCAGCCCCATGGCTGAAGTAACAGACACATGGTCTGCTACCGACAAGAACATCTTCGGCGAACCCGCAAGAAATATCTTCGGCGATCGCGTTAAGATGGTAGAAATGCAGTCTGAAGGCGGCGCTGCAGGTGCTGTTCACGGCTCTCTCGCAGCCGG
>JAFYUY010000130.1 GCA_017549405.1 Clostridia bacterium
CATAGTAAAGGAATTCATATCCTTCGGGAACAAGAGCTTCATCCATTTCGGGAACGATAAAGCTTTCAAGGTCATAAGCTGTTTCATCAAGAATTGCTGCGTCGAAGTTACCTTCGTCTGCATCTGCCTGGCTTGCATAGACAGTTACATATCTTTCCTGTGCTTCGAATGTGGAAGGATCATAGGAATAGAACTTGATGCTCTTGAGGTGGAACTTATCTCCTCTGTGAAGGTCAACACCGCTTGCACCGAGGAAGAAGAATGCCATCTGACCGAGAACAGCGTTTGTGGAATCAGCGGTCATATAAGCACCGAACTGTGTGTTGAGTGTTGTGGTGAAATCAAATGTACATGTTGCCCATTCGTTTGCAACGATGCCTTCTGCAGCATCAACTACAAGATTACCTGTCTTTACACCGTCAACATAAACACCATAGAACTGCATCTGAGGATGGTTACCTACGATTTCTGTGCAGGTTTCTTCTTCACCGTTAAATGTTGCACGGTCGTCTGCCATTTCGTAGTAATACTCCATAACAGCATACTGAGCGCCATAAGCGGTAATTACGTTGCCGTTTACATCGCGAGTTCTGTCGTAGTGATAAATGTTAACCGGGAAACTTTCTTTGAACTGTTCCTCACCGTCCTTGATACGGCTGCAAGTTACGTCTGCAACTTCAGGATCACGAACGAGAGTCTGAACTGTTTCGCCGTCGAAAGTAGCGTTTTTCTCAAAATCAAGACCGTTAACGGTGTAGTTACCGTCTGCAGCCCAGGGCTTTTCGAGAATCGCCATTTCAGCGTCGAGGATCTCAACAGCAGTGAGAACCGGATTTGCTGCGAGTGCTGTGAAGGGAATCATAGAGATTACGCACAGAACTGCGAGCACGAGGCTGAGAATTTTGTTTTTCATAAAACTCCTCTTTCCTTTTTTAAGATTTTTTGTTTAATGCTCACAAATTTTGCAAGCCGAATGCGAACATTAGACTGAATATATCATATCACAAATAAATAATTTTGTAAACATCTTTTTGAAAAAAAAATTCACAATTCGCAACAGCCATTATTGAATTTACACTCTGTTAATATTTACTAACGTTTGCTGAAATTTGAACATTGTTCATTTTAAACAAATTAGGTCAGAGTTTTTTTGGCGGGTTGCCAAGCGAGATAATCTGTTATTTTGCACAGCAATTTTAAGCATATAACAGATTTCAAAAGCGGGATTCAGACACTTCCCCTACTACACAACGAATCCTCGTGCATATTATATTGTGAGGTGGTATACTTGCGTTTCAGAAAAAATAAAGCGAAATTTCACATATTTGTTTTAATACTGCTCGTAGTTCCCATAGCCGCCACTTATCTATTCGATGTTTTTGCTCTGCCGCACATAAAAGCCGCTGCAAAAAGCACCGCACGCTCACTTTCCACATACATAATAAATGACGCAGTATGTGACATACTGGAAAGGGAAAATGTATCATACGGAAATATTGTTGATTTTGAAAAGGAAATTTCAGGAAAAATTGCAGCTTTAAAAACAGACACGGTAAGACTTAACCGATTAAAATCCGCGATATCCATTGATATTTACCACAGGCTGAAAAACGAGTACGAGCAAAAATTCGGTATCCCCCTCGGCACAGTTACGGGCGGGGTATTTTACGGGTACGGACCGGAGATTCCCGTAAAGCTTCGGCAGACGGGAGCTGTGGTATCGGAATTCAGAAACGAGTTCGCTTCTGCGGGTATAAATCAGACCTGCCACCGCATTATGATCGACATCACGGTAAGCTTTTCCGTTATGCTCCCCTTTTCACAAATGCACGAAAAGGTCACGGCATCAGTATGCGCCGCGGAAAGTGTTATAATCGGAGAGGTACCCGAGGCATTCACAAATGTTCAGAACGGTGCAGACACAGACGATGAAACCGTGGCGGATGAAATAGTTGACTTCGGTGCACAGAATTTTTTGGGATGAGTTCACCGAAGTGTAACTACTGCAGGTAATTTAGCTGACCAAAGGTCAATTTAGCTCGCCGTAAAGCGAATTTAGCTGACCGAAGGTCAATTTAGCTGTCTGCAAATCCGTGACAAAATTTAAGGGACACGAAATCGTGCCCCTTTATCGGTTTATTTGTTTTCAAACCCTTTAACGTATGCTTCGAGAATATCCACGCAGTTATCGATGCCGACGGAATCGGTATTGAGTGACAAGTGGTAATTCTTTATTTCTCCCCAGCGTTCACCGGTATAATAATTATAATAAGCAGCACGCTTTTTATCGGTCTTCTCTATTGCCTCTTTCGCTTTCTTTTCTTCCAGACCGTAATACTTCATTGCACGTGCCATACGCGAGTCCATATCGGAATGGAAAAAGAAATGAATAACGTTTTCCCTTTCGCGCAATACGTAATCGGCACATCTGCCGACTATTACGCAGGGACCTTCGGATGCAACTTTCTTTATGATGTCGGACTGTATAAGAAAGACCTTATCGCTGAGAGGCAGTCCGTACATTCCTCCCGTGCTGTTTCCAAACATAGAGAGAGAATACAAGAGACTATATGTTGTGTTTTTCTCTGCGTTTTCAAAAAGGCTCTCGGCAAAACCGCTCTCCTTTGCCGCCATGGAAATGAGTTCGTTGTCGTAAAACGGGATACCGAGTTTCTCCGCAAGCTTTCTTCCCACGAATCTTCCGCCGCTTCCGTATTGTCTGCTGATGGTGATAACCGAACCTGACATTGATTTGCCTCCTTTTTATTTCTGTTCATTATCCAAATATATTATAGCATGTTTTATGGTAAAATGCAACAGATAGATAAATATTTGATGCAATATTTTGTTGAAAAAATCTTATTGACTTTATACGATGTTGCATATATAATAAATATGTAGAAATTTGTGCAATTTTTCTTTGATTCCAAGGAGATTTCATGATAAAGAACAAGAATACAAAAACTTGCAGTGCACATAGAGACCCTCATTTTTCCGAGGGTGCTCAGTTCACCAAAGATATGAAAAACACTTATACTATCCTTGCGCCCGATATCTTTCCATTGCACATGGATCTTATCCGCCAGATATTTTTATCATACGGATACAAGATCGACATTCTCAGATATACCGGAAAAAAGGTAATTGATACGGGACTTAAATATCTGCATAACGATATGTGCTACCCCGCCATCTGCACCTGCGGGCAACAGTTATATGCACTTACATGCGGTGATTATGACCCCCAAAAATGCGCACTTATTCAGTTTCAGACGGGCGGCGGCTGCCGTGCTTCAAACTACATATGGCTTTTGAGAAAGGCGCTCTGCAACATGGGGATGGATTACGTTCCAGTACTTTCTTTGAGCTTTTCGAAGATGGAACAGTGCGACGGATTCAGAATAACCCCCTATATGATACTCAAGGGCATGATCGGCATCATTTACGGAGATATGCTTATGCTTCTGCGCAATCAGATCCGCCCTTATGAGAAAAACGAAGGAGATACACAGAAAGTCGTTGATAAATGGACGCGTGAGCTTGGATCTCAGCTTTCCCGCGGAAAAGGTCTTGTGGGAAGATCGCTGCGCAAAAACCTGCGTGCCATGGCTGAAGATTTTGATAAAATACCGGTAAACAACACGAAAAAAACCAAAGTCGGCATTGTTGGCGAGATATACGTTAAGTATTCTCAGTTTGGCAACAACGGCCTTGAAGATTTTCTCGCTTCGCAGGACTGTGAATTCATGGTCCCCGGGGTTTTGGGTTTTTTTCAGTTTATGTTTGACAACAAGATAACCGATTACAAGCTTTACGGCGGCAGCAGAATATCCTGTGAGCTTTCAAAGATCGCCCTTGCGGCTGTCACTCATTTTGAAAAAATGATGTGTAAAATACTTGAAAAATATCCCCGATTTGTGTGTCCGTCTCACTTCGACCGAATCAAAGAGCTTGGGGACAAAGTCATAGGTCGCGGTGTCCGTATGGGCGAAGGCTGGCTTTTGCCCGCTGAAATAGCAGAACTTATAGAAAAAGGCTACAACAATGTTATATGCGCTCAGCCGTTTGGCTGTCTGCCCAATCACATCGTTGGAAAGGGCACCATACGCACTCTGCGCGAGCTTTATCCCGAAGCAAACATATGCCCTATTGACTACGATGCGGGCGCTTCAAAAGTTAATCAGGAAAACCGCATTAAGCTGATGCTTGCTGTTGCAAAGGAGGCAGAGCTGTGAAAAGACTGGGACTTGACTTCGGCTCAACCACAGTAAAATGCGTTGTGACAGCCGAGGATGGTAAAATTTTATATTCAAAATACGTGCGCCATATGTCGCAGATACCTCTTATGGCATCATCCCTTGTGCACGAGGTTGCGCAAAACTTTGACGGGGAGAATATGCTTTGCGCCATATCGGGTTCTGCCGGCATGGGCATGGCATCTGACCTCGACATCCCCTTTGTGCAAGAGGTTTATGCCACCCGAACTGCCGTAAAAAAGCTCAATCCCGAAACCGATATCGTAGTTGAACTTGGCGGCGAAGATGCAAAAATAATCTTTTTGCGCGGTGCACTTGAGGTCCGCATGAACGGAACTTGTGCAGGCGGAACAGGTGCTTTTATCGACCAGATGGCTGCGCTCCTCAATGTTTCACCCGATGATCTTAATGAGCTTGCGAAAAAGTCGGATAAGATATATACCATAGCATCCCGTTGCGGAGTTTTTGCAAAATCCGATGTTCAACCCCTTATAAACCAGGGTTCTGCCAAGGAAAACATTGCTGCAAGCATTTTTCATGCGGTTGTGAATCAGACCGTCGCAGGTCTTGCACAAGGCCGCGAAATGGACGGAAATGTCCTTTATCTCGGAGGTCCTTTAACATTTTTCTCCGAACTCCGAGCGGCATTTGATCATCATCTTAAAACAATCGGAATATGTCCGCAGAATTCTCTCTATTATGTGGCGATGGGCGCGGCTTTTTCCTCGGAAGTGAAGGAAATATGCCCCGATGATTTTGCTGAAAAGATAGCGAATTATTCATCCTCTTCCGCCTATACACATTGCAAACCTTTATTTCAAAATAAAGCCGAATACGAAGAATTCATGCTCCGCCATGAACACGATTCCGACTCCATTGGTAATATCGAAGCGACCTCTGGCAAAATGTTCTTGGGAATAGATGCCGGCTCCACAACTATCAAGGCTTGTTTGTGCGATGCTGACGGCAACATATTCCGCAAATTTTACCGCAGAAACAGCGGAAACCCCGTCCCCTTGATAAAAGAATATCTCTCCGAGCTTTACCGCGATTTTCCCGACATTTTCATTGCGGGAGCCGCGGTTACGGGTTACGGTGAAGATATTATAAAAAATGCTTTCCGTGCTGAATACGGAATTGTGGAAACAGTTGCACATTACACCGCTGCAAAGCGTTTTTGCGAAAATGTCGACTTTATAGTAGATATCGGCGGTCAGGACATAAAATGCTTCAAGATACGCTCCGGTGCCATAGACAGCTTATTTCTGAATGAGGCGTGCTCTTCCGGATGCGGTTCTTTTCTTCAGACCTTTGCGGGAATTCTCGGATACAACGACGAGGATTTTGCAAAGCTCGCCCTTTTTGCGGATGCTCCCGTTGATCTCGGATCACGTTGCACCGTATTTATGAACAGCTCCGTCAAGCAGGCTCAGAAAGACGGTGCAAGTATCGAAAACATATCTGCGGGACTTGCCATAAGTGTTGTTAAAAATGCGCTGTACAAGGTCATACGCTGTACAAATGCCGATTTTTTGGGCAACAATATCGTAGTTCAAGGCGGAACCTTCCTCAACAACGCAGTTCTGCGAGCTTTTGAGCAGGAGATCGGCAAAAATGTTATCCGCCCATCCGTTGCAGGACTCATGGGCGCCTACGGTGCCGCACTTTATGCCATGGAACGCTATGACGGTAAAAGCAGAAGTTCTCTCATTGGCGCAAGTGAGCTTGAAACGTTCTCTCACACGGCAAAAGCAGTAACGTGTAACGGTTGCAGTAATCACTGTAAGCTCACGGTAAATACATTTTCCGACGGAAGTTCATACATTGCGGGCAACCGCTGTGACAAACCCGTGAAAGCATCTGTATCCAAGATGCATTACGACTTGTTTGAATATAAAAACACGTTGCTTAACGAATTTCGCAAAAATGAGCGCGATGATAGCAAAAAGACTATAGGCATCCCCATGGGTCTTAATATGTACGAGCTTCTCCCCTTCTGGCATACGCTTTTTACACAGCTCGGCTACAATGTTGCCGTATCTCCCATATCAACTCACAGACTTTACCGCAAAGGTCAACACACGATCCCTTCTGATACCGCCTGCTACCCCGCAAAGCTCATGCACGGTCACGTTCAGGCTCTTATTGATGAAGGTGTGGATGCCATATTCTATCCGTCAATGACATATAATTTTGACGAAAATCTGGGAGACAATCACTTTAACTGTCCCGTTGTTGCATATTATCCAAAAGTTATCGGCGGAAACATGAAGGATCTTGAAGGTACTGAATATATTGACGATTTTATTGCAGTACACAACAAAAAAGAATTCATAATCCATTTTACAAAAATTCTTGCACTTCACGGTTTCAAACACAACAAATCGGACGTAAAAATAGCCGCCGATGCAGCTTATGAATGCTATTATTCACATATGGAATCGTTACGCAAAAAAGCAGATGAGTATATTGATATTGCAAAAGAGCAAGGACTTCCGGTAATTGTTCTTTGCGGAAGACCTTATCATGCCGATCCCGAGATCAATCACGGTCTTTCGAGAATAATCACCGACCTTGGTGCAATCGTTCTGACGGAGGATTCTGTAAGTTGCAATACGCAAAAGTTCGATACTTCCGTGCTTAACCAATGGACATATCATTCAAGGCTTTATGCCGCGGCAAAATATGTTGCGGATAATGCCGACAATAAGCTTAAAATGAACCTTGTTCAGCTTGTTTCTTTCGGATGCGGCGTTGATGCGGTCACCACCGATGAAACAAGGGCGATTCTCGAGCACAAGGGAAAGATATATACTCAGATCAAGATCGATGAAATATCCAATCTCGGTGCGATAAAAATACGTCTGCGCAGCCTTTTCGCTGTTATGGACAAGCTGGATACTTCTAAAACTTATTCGAATGAAGTTCAAAAAGAAGAGTTTGTTCCCATAAAATAACAAAAGCGGTGCTGTAAATCCCCTTACAGCACCTGATTTTTATTATGTGGCAGAAAAATCACAGAATGTACGCACAAAGCCTCCACCATCCGGAGAAGACATATCGCCACCGATAACTCTGTCCTTATAGATTATGAGATTTAAATACACCTGTGCAGGCACCCCTCCGGAATCCTTGGGATAATTAGTCACTTCATATGTGTATCTTGTTACCTTTTTCCCTTTATATTTAGAAAGGTCAAGACCCTGCGCTTTTTGTATATTGTTATATTCCTCATAAACAGAATCAAAATCCGATGGTATTTTGGTAGCAAACCGCTCTATAGGCTCTGCGTTTACCTCAATACCAAAGCTGTGGATAAAAGAAAGACGATCCTCGGCTTGTTTTATCCCTTTAAAGCTTATGGGTTCATTATTTACCGCTGAAACATATGCCGTACCATTGGTTTCGTACGCGGGCAGAGCCACAACAGAAATAGCAAGCACCGCACATACAAGAACTGCCGCACCGAAATATTTAACCGATCTACCATTCAATGAAAAAACAAACATATCCGCACCTCACGCATAATATTTTAACTTTGCATAGTAAAATATATGGTGGGTGCGGACAAATTATACACATTTCTATATGATATCGGGTCGGATATCGGAATTTTTATATATCTCCGCTATTATTTTAAGAACAGGAACGGAGTCTTTTATATCGCAGAAATAACAGTCTTTGCCGTCAAGAGCGGAATAAAAATTGCCTATCATGCGCATATGACCGTTGCCCCAATAGGACTTACCGTCTAAAAGATTCTCGTTTTTGCATATTTCAGTCATTCCGTCCGCTGTTACACAGTACAGTGATTCATTACGCACAAGCAAGCTTCCCTTTTCAAAATAAAGCTCGATCTCAACATCGGAATTAACAACATTACAGTTGGTGGCATAAAATATAGCCGTAGCTCCGTTTTTAAAATGTATAAAAGCCTCCGCTGTATCTTCCACATCGGTAATGATGACATTTCTGTTGAGAGACGCATGACCTTTAACGCTTTCGGGCTCACCGAGGAAATAGTAAAGAAGATCAAGAGTGTGAATAGCCTGATTCATCAGCACACCACCGCCCTCTGTTGCAAACTTGCCGCGCCAACCGCTTTCGGTATAGTATTTTCCCGAGCGATGCCATGCCACAAAACACTTTGCACCAAGAAGCTTTCCCATTTCCCCGCTGTTTATTATTTCTTTAGCGGTGAGAGTTGTGTTGATAAGACGATTCTGGAAAGAAACACAGACCTTTTTGCCACATATTTCGGATGCATGTACGATCTTTTCAGCTTCGGCGCAATTCATTGCGCAGGGCTTTTCGAGGTACACATCACACCCGCGTTCCATAGCGGCAATAGCCATATCTGCGTGCAAATAATGCGGAGAGCACACATGCACCACATCAACATCGGCTTTTGTGAGCAGTTCTTTATAATCGGTATAACCGACCGCTCCCGGGCACTTTTTCAGCGCCGCATCAAGTCGGCTCTTATCAGTATCGCAAAGCGCTGTTATCTGTGATATTCCAAGGGCATCAAGTGCCGCGATATGAGTCTGAGATATACTTCCGCAGCCAAAAATTGCTGTTTTCTTTTTGTTCATGTCAATTCACCTGTTCTTCCGACAATAAACTTTTCTTTTTTTCACGCAAAGAGCGGAAAAAATCTGTCAATATACCCGAACACTGCTCTTCGCATATTCCGAAATGCAGTTCGGGCTTGTGATTATACGGCAGATCGTTAAAATTTACAACACTGCCGAATGACCCGGATTTTGGATCACGTGTGCCTATGTAAACATTTCTTATGCGGGAATTAATAATTGCTCCGGCACACATAGGGCATGGTTCAAGCGTTACATAAAGATCGCACATAAATAAGCGCCATCCCGAAAGCTTCCTGCAAGCCGATTCTATTGCAAAAATTTCCGCATGGCATGTGGCGCATTTTGCAGTCTCGCGCTTATTTCTGCCGCCTGAAATTATCTTGCCGTCGCAGACAACAACGGCACCCACCGGCACTTCGCCGTATTTTGCAGCTGTTTCCGCTCGCCGCAAAGCGGCACGCATAAAGTATTCATGACTTTTGTTCATTTCTAAACCTCAAAAATCCGACGGTGCATACAGCGGTACAAACAATTCCAAAAGCAAATACTGCCGTGTTATATATGCTAAAAAACACCTCATAAAGCGCTTTATCGAGAATCACCCGCACAAAAGGCGGAATGCAGGAAACAAGGTTTACCACGCTGTGTATAATGATAGCGGGCAACAAATTTCCGCCAGCCGCCACATATGCCAAAAGCAAACCAAACAACAGCGAATGAACAAATGCTGTCGGATGGAATAAAGCAAACACAAGTGACGAAAACATAATTGCAAAAGTTCTGCCACAAGGTTGAGCTGCGCAGTATATAACCTTTCGGAACACGAATTCTTCAATTATCGGAGCAATTATAACAGCATGCACAACAACAATTTCGTTTTGCGGGCTGTTTCCGGAAAAATAATCGTACTGTCCCGATTGAATACCCAAATAACTTAATAGCAAGTTTAAAACCATTGACATAAAATATGTTGAGCCGGCAAGCAGTGCAGGGTTTGCAAAAATATGGAGATCCGCATTATTGCAAACTTTATTTTCGGCAAATTTAAAATACAGCACAAAAGGCACAAGAAGTACAACATCTGAAAATAAGTACCCTGCGACAATAGAAAACTCTTTACCAAAAGTTAGTGTTATCATCATCGCAGCTTTTACAAAAACTGCGATCAGCAACACATTGAACACAGGTCTTATCTGCTCTTTCGAAAAACGCTGCACAACAATTAAGAAATAATTGCTTTTATGGCGTCAATAGCAACTCCGAAAGCTTCCTCGGAATCCTTAAAAGGCTTTTCTATCTTTTCGTTGGTATTTTCTAATTTATCAAGACCTATAAATGCAGAAAGATGAGGTTCCGCAGTAAGAATTATCTCACCGTCAAAATCACGTCTTATGGACTCTATTGTTTCGGGAATTCTTCCGTTTCCTTTACCAACGGGATAAATTTCATTGCCGACAGCATCTTTCATATGGAAATATACAATATGCTTTTTAAGCATTTCATAACCGTCGGGATACGGAACAGCACCCACATTGAGAAAGTTTGCATGATCGAAAACACCGTGAAGTCTGCCTGCAAAATGATCTAAGATATCCTTGCATCTTTCAGGAGTATCACCGTATATTCCCTTTTCGTTCTCATGGCAGAGTTCCATTCCGTTCTCTTCTGCAATATCAAGCATCATGGAAAGACGGGAAATCACCTCGTCGCGGTATTTTTCGGGTTTTTCTTCCTTGGGCATGAAAAAGCTGAACATACGGATCCTTTTTGTTCCAAGTATCTTCGCTATCTCAATAACGTGTTTCAGAGTTTCAAGGTGAGGTTCGATGGGTGAAGTTATATCTATCTTTCCGATGGGAGAGCCGATGGCAGAAACGCCTATTCCGGCATTGTCAAGCTTTGCTTTGATCTCCTTTGCCGTTTCGAGGGTTATCTTATCGATTCCCGTACCGTCAACACCGCGGACTTCTATCATACCGATACCGTTCTTTTTTAGTCCTTCGATCTGTTTGTCAAATTCGGGAGAATATTCGTCTGCAAAAGCACTGAGTTTGAATGTAACCATAAATTAAAAATCCTTTCAGTAATTTCTACAAAATAGATTATAATACAGCTTAAACTTTATTTCAAGAAAAATATTGAAATTATCGCTTTATGCAATAGTAAAACTAAAGTATATCTATGAAATACACGGCGATATTAAAATAAATAACAACCGCAAAAGCATCAACAATAGTGGAAATCACAGCAGATGCCATCAACGCAGGGTCAAGACCCACCTTGTGAGCTAAAAGAGGAAGCGTGCATCCGATAAATTTAGCCGCGATCACCACAAGCATGAGCGCCGCAGAAACAACAAACGCAACTATAAAAACGGAAACACCGCCGATTTCGCCGAGCCATCCCGCGTAATACATTATCAGTATTCTTGCAAAATTCACAGCGGAAAGAACGGCACTTACGATAATGGAAATTCTGAATTCTTTGAATACCACTCTGAAAATATCCGAAAACCGTACCTCATCAAGGGCAATGCCGCGGATCATCATGGTTGCCGCCTGTGTTCCGCTGTTTCCTCCGGTACCCATCAGCATCGGAATACAACTTACAAGCACCGGAAGAACGCTTATTGCACTTTCATACTTCTGCAGGAGCATTCCCGTAACAGTTGAGGAGATCATAAGAACAAGCAACCAGACTATACGCTTTTTTGCATGCGAAAACACACTTGTTTTAAAATAACCCGCTTCAATAGGCTCCATAACAGCCATTATGGAAATATCCTCTGTGTTTTCCTGCTGCATAACTTCGATCGCATCATCGACTGTAACGATTCCCACAAGACGCATATCCGCATCAACGATCGGCACGGCAATAAAACCGTATTTGTTAAAAGTTCTTGTAACAACTTCACGGTCTTCGAGAGTATTTACGGAAACAACATTGGTCTCCATTATGTTTTCTATAATCTCGGAATCATCTGATGCGAGAAGAATACTTGTATCAACGATTCCGATAAGCTTGCGGTTTTCCGTAACGTAGCAGGTGTAAACGGTTTCTTTTCCCGTACCCTCACGTCGAAGCTTGGCTATTGCCTCACCGACACTCATATTCTTTGTGAAGTTGACATATTCGACCGTCATAATACTTCCCGCAGAATCCTCGGGATATTTCAGTATCTCGTTGATAAGATGCCTTGTCTCCGGATCGGAGTTGTTTAAAATTCTTGTAACAACATTCGCAGGCATCTCGCCTATTACATCAACTGCATCATCAAGAAAAAGTCTGCCGAACACATCGTGAATTTCTCTGTCACTTATCGCATCAAGCAATTTCATACAGCTATCGTTATCAAGATATGCAAATGTATCCGCACCAAGATCTTTTGTAAGCAGTCTGAAAACAGCAACAAGCTGTGCTTTATCAAGATCCTCGAACAACAGAGCAATGTCGGCGGGAAGCATTTCGTTGAGAAGCTCCTTTAATTCCGAATAGCGCTTTTGTTCCAAAAACTCAATAACTGTGTCTGATGCGATATTTATTCTTTCTTCCATAAGCCTTATTGCTCCTTACTTTAAAATTAAATAAAAACTCTATATACTTACCTCCAAAAAGTTATGTATACATTATACAACAAATCAATACAATATTCAAGTACAAACATCTGTAATTTTGTATCATAAATCAAATTGCAATATGCTCCCCAAAGCTCTATTTTTTTCGACAAAATGCACAAACGCATATCTTTTGTTTTGTGTTTTTTGTGCAAGAGGAAGAAAAAAATACAAAATTTATTAGTAAATATTAAATTATTTTTAGAAAACGACTTGACAAGAAAAAAATAGATGTTATAATAAGATATAGCTAATTATAAACATTTTTATTGGAGTTTCATGATCAACACACCCGACGGCGACTCGGTCGCAAACACATCTCAGGAATCCGAAATAATTCAACATCTCAAATCCGGAGATAAAGATGCTTTTGTATCGCTCGCAAAGATATATCGGGATCGGATCGGATCCCTTGCATATACTTTCGGTGTTAATGAATCACAGCGCGACGATCTTCTGCAGGAAGGCTACATCACTCTCTATTATGCAGCTCTTTCCTATAATAAAGACATGTCATCTTTTTCCACTTATGCAACAGTCTGCATACGTAATCGCATGCTGAACTGGGTGATAAAAAACGTAAACCGCGTTGCAGAATCTTTATCTTTATCCGATATGGATGAATACTCTCTTGCCAAGCTCAATGCCGTAGAAAACGATTTTGAAGATACCGTCATTCTCAAAGAAGAAGTTTCGGATCTAATGAAGCAGGCAAAAATCAAGCTTTCGGCACACGAATACGAAGTCTTTGATCTTTTCGCCAAAGGCTACAGTAATCCCGAAATATGCGATGCTATGGGCGTTGACAGAAAATCCTGCGAAAATACTCTTTTCAGAATACGAACAAAATTAAAAGCTCTGAAGAAATAATTCCGAGCTCATATGTCCCGCACAAGTGTGGCAGAAATGCAGCGGTGCAATTCCGCTTGGGGCAAAAATCTTATTTATCCAAAGCGAGGGAAAATCATGTACGAGAACAAAACATTAGTCTGCAAGGACTGCGGTCAGGAATTCATCTTCACAGCAGGCGAACAGGAATTTTACGAGCAGCAGGGCTTCAAGAACGAACCCAAGAGCTGTAAAGCTTGCCGTATGGCTAAGAAGAACGCAGGCAGAGCTCCCAGAGAACTCTTCACAACAACTTGTGCAAACTGCGGCGGCGAAGCTAAGGTTCCTTTTGAGCCCAGCAACGACAGACCTGTTTATTGCAGCGAGTGCTTTGCAGCAATGAAGGCTGAACAGCAGTAAATCTATGCTCTTGGGTGTTTGCATACACTGACAGGGGATTTGTTTTCTACAATTTTCCACCGATTGATTAAGGGCAAGCTTTATGCCGGCCTATGGTTTTTCGGGTAGCATAAAGCTGCTTTTAGAGTATGACCCGATTTTAATTAGATATTAAGCTGTTGACCTCCCCCATTACGGGGGAGGTCTCACACTCTCAAATGATTTTTCAAACTTTATGCAAGGAGTTTTTATGACAATTTGTGTTTACGGGGCTGCGAGCAGTTCCATTGATAAAATATATACAGAGCAAACCGAGCTTTTGGGAGAAACAATAGCGAAGCGCGGATTTTCTTTGGTTTTTGGCGGTGGAGGAAACGGCGTCATGGGTGCCTGCGCCAGAGGTGCGCACCGAAACGGCGGCAAGATCATTGGCATAGTCCCCTCTTTTTTTAACGTTGACGGTGTAATTTTTGACGGATGCACAGAACTCATATATACCGAAACAATGAGAGAACGCAAAAAGACCATGGAAGAATTGTCGGAAGCTTTTATAGTGGCTCCCGGCGGCATAGGTACTTTTGACGAATTCTTTGAAATTTTCACTCTGCAAAACCTCGGCAGACACACAAAGCCCATTGCAATTTTTAACGTAAACAGTTATTATGACCCGATGCTGCAAATGCTGCAATGCCAGGTAAATGAAGGTTTTATATCCACAAAAGCTCTTGAACGACTTATAATTTCCGATGACCCGTGCGAAATATTGGATAAGATAGCTTCTTACATCCATATAAGCTGATCCGTATTCACACACAAAACCGCAGTGCTCTGACCAACAAAGCACTGCGGTAACTTTTTATATTATCTCAAGCTCATCACGAGTAGGAAATTTCGGGAAGCTCTTGCACACGGTGTCCTGATACCAGAAAGCAACCGATGATATATCGTCCTGCAACGGAAGGTATCTGTGACCGCTTCTCCAGCCGAGCGCCTGAATGGTAACTTTTATTTCGTTCTTAAAATATATAGGGTCTGTGATGTGCCATCTATACATCGAAAATCTTCGGTTTGCAAAATATGTGCCGTCAGTCTTTGTCACTTTCGACATACCTGCATAGGGAGTGCAGAATTCGGTGTATTTACCATCCACATCGAAATTCCACGATCCGCAGAAATAATCTTCGGTTCCGGTTCCGCATATAGTGGGATATTCGCGGTCGCCGTCGAGATAAAACTTGATCTCGCCTTCCCCCCACCAACCATTATTGTTTACACCCCAGAACAAATAGGTGCCCACATAATGTCCTTTACCGCTCACATTATCAAGTATGGTATATACTTCCTTGTATTTCAGCGGATTTATTCTGCGGAACTGTGCGTGAAAATAACCGCAGTCATCGGGGACCTCGCCCACAAGGTAATCTATCTGGTAATAAACGGTAACATCTTCATCGTCAAGATTTTCAATAGTTATTCTGCAGTTTTTGCGGAACGGCATATCCCAATAGCAGTTAAAGGCACGACGTGGGTTTACGCACACCGGAATAGATGTGAGCTGCGAATAATTCATATATTCCGCACAAGCAAAAAAATCTCCCAACGGAGCTTCAACAGAGGGAGTTTCGCTTCCGTCCCAATACATTCTTATAACAAGCATTCTGTTTCTTTGACAACTGTCAGTTATCCAGATATGCTTAATAATACCAGAACAGCAAATGTTTGCAAGCTCAAATGTCTGACCCGACGCAATCCTCACAGACGGAGATACCTTCCAGCCTTTTCCAAGGTCTCGCGCAGCATCGGCTCCGGTACCTTGCTCCGCCATGCCGCCTTTCCCCTTTTCTCCGTTGAAATTTTCGGCAGAGATCGACCGTGATTCATAATTTCGCATTTTTGAAAGTTCCAGCATTTCTTTTCCTCCCTTGACTTTTAAGTGTTGATGTTGTATCATTATAGCATGAAACTAAAAAAATGTAAAGCTTTTACATCACATTTTATTTTCTCGGTCTGAATATCGAAAACACCAAGCATGTGTGCACTCAAAAAGTGCTGATATATGGTTAAATACAAAATACACATTTGGGATATAAAAAACACGGAGGGCAAAAAATGCTGTTTAACGTTAAAGAATACGGTGCCGCAGGAGATGGCATAACAAAAGATACATCCGCAATACAAGATGCAATAAATGAAGCCGAAAAACTCGGCGGCGGCACGGTATGCATCCCCGCAGGAAAATACCTTTGCGGTTCCGTTGTGCTCATGGACAATATTACCCTTGAGCTTTTACCCGGAGCCGAGCTTATTGCATCCGACGATCCCGAAGATTACACCTGTGCCATAGATTTTCCCCAAAGCTTTGCGGAAAAGAAAGATGATGCCTTCAGAGAAAAGAGATTTTTAGGGCTAATATGCTGCAAAAATGTAAAAAATGTGACCTTGCGCGGAGGCAGGCTCTGCGCAAATGATACCGCATACTTTGAAAAAAGGAATGTGGACAAATCAGACTTTGAACCCGCAATACAAGCACCCGCGTGGTTTATGTACAAAGTGGCAAAAGACCGTGTGGCAATGATAATATGCGAAAACTGCGAAAACATAACAATAGAAGATACACGTATTGAAAGTTACCCCTGCTACGCTTCCTGGATGATCGAATGCAGCGATATACGAGTAACGGGAGTGACCACTGCGGGCAGAAAAGATCTTATCAACACCGACGGATTCCATTTTGCTTCTTGTCGGAATGTTTTTATTTCATCATGCTATCTTCATTGCGGAGACGATTGTATTGCCATTGATGCGCACGAGCACGGAGAAAGCAGGGATGTGGTAATTACAAACTGCATATTTGACACATCTGTACACGCAGTGCGCGTATATACCGGAATAGACTCAATGGCAACAGGAAAAAAACGCAATGTGAAAAATATCATGATAAGCGGATGTACCGTGAAGGATGCTGCGGGAATACTCAGCATCAATGCCCAGGATGGCATTATTGAAAACGTTTCGATCTCCAATGTGAACGCAACACTTGATGCGGAAGGTACCGCATTTCTGATCTCCACACAAGGCGGAGAAGTACACAACGTACGCATAAGCAATTTATCAGTAATAGGCAACGGTTGCGGAATGATACATGCCGAAAGCATCGGTGATATTTCCAGGGTGCGCATTACAGACTGCGAATATGTTATAACACCGAAAACCAAACTTCATGCTCAATTCGATCTCATGCCGCTTAAATTTCCGCGGCACTGTCACTTCTTCCCTATCTGTTTCCATTTTGAAAGGGCAAGCGATGTACTTGTGAAAAACGTAAATCTCACATGGACTGCGCCTATGTATTCCGACAGACGCAAGCCTTCCGATATAGCTGCTTTTGAAAAACGCATTGCGCCCACACCGCTCAGCATTCTTGAACCCCGACATATCAAGGCATTCAAACTGATAGATTGTGACGAAGTAAGAATCGTGGATTCGGTATGCCCCGATTTTGAATGCTGAAACAAAACCACCACAGAACAAAAAACGGAGCTGCAATGAGCCCGCAAAGAAACAAACTGTGTTTCTTCGGAACTTATTTGCAGCTCCGGTTATTTTATTGTGTTAATGTCATGCGCCTATCAAACCGATGAAATACTGAATCTTCGGGATAACACCCACAACAAACAGTGCAATAACAATGATGGGAAGAATATATTTCATATACAGACGCATCCAGCCCTTAACCTTAAAGCCCTTGCCTTGATTTGCTTCTTCGACAAACTTATCCCAGCCGAAACCAAAACGGTTTGTGCAGTATATAACAAAGCACAAAGAACCAAGGGGAAGAAGAATGTTTGAAACGATAAAGTCTTCAAGATCAAGCACATTTGAACCCGCACCAAAGGGTGTAAATCCTGCAAGAACGTTAAAGCCGAGAATACAGGGAAGCGAAAGAACCGCCATAGCGACACCGTCTATCACGCAAGTCTTCTTTCTGCTCCAGCCGGTAATATCCATTGTGCAGGCAATAATATTTTCAAAAACTGCAAGCACGGTAGAAAACGCAGCAAATGTCATAAAGAGGAAGAAGAGAGTTCCCCAAACTCTTCCAAGGGGAAGATTATTAAACACATTGGGAAGAGTAATAAAAATAAGGGAAGGTCCGTTATCCACGGCAACATGGTATGTATAGCACGCAGGGAAAATTATAAGACCGGAAGTGATAGCAACAAAAGTATCGAGAACCGCAACGTTTACAGCCTCACCCATAAGAGCTCTGTCACGGTTGAGATAGCTTCCGAATATTGCCATGGAGCCAATACCAAGACTAAGCGTGAAGAACGCCTGATTCATTGCCGCAACCACAACATTGCCGATGCCTGCAGCTTTCATATTTTCGAAATTCGGAACAAGATAGAACTTGAGTCCTTCTTTTGCACCATCAAGTGTAAAGCCGTTTATTGCAAGCACCACCATGATAACAAGGAGCGCAAGCATCATTATCTTTGTCACACGTTCGAGGCCGTTCTGAACACCGATGCCGCAAACAACAAATCCCAAAATCGTAACAATAAGCGCATAAATAATAAGGGATGTGGGATCAGAAAGCATATTGCCGAAGTGTGCGGCAACACCATTTGTATCGAGTCCTGTGAAACTACCGCGCGCCATATCCACGAAATACTTGAGCATCCATCCGGAAACACAAGTATAGAACATCATAAGAATAACATTACCAACCATGGAAAGATAACCATGCGCCTTCCATGCAGGCTTATCGGGAGTGAGCGTCTGATAAAGGCGGGTCATGCTCTTTTGGCTTGCACGTCCCAACGCAAATTCCATTGTCATAACAGGTATTCCCATAACAAGGAGGAAGAATAAATAGATCAAAACAAAAGCTCCTCCACCGTTTTGACCAACCATCCACGGGAATTTCCAAACATTTCCAATGCCGATAGCACATCCCGCGCTCAGCAGTATGAAGCCGAGACGGCTTCCGAGTTTTTCTCGTGCCATAAAAACACTACCTTTCAAATCAGACAAAAATGTCCTTTATTGTGTAATAAATACACCTTTAATTATATTGTGATTTTGTGAACATTTCCACCAAAAAGCGCACAATGGCGCCTAAAAAAGTACATATTGCCGCAAAAAGCCGGATGCACTCTTACATCCGGCAGTTATTTCAGTCAGTAAAAGGAACAGAATCACTGACATAACGTTCCACTTTATTCAGAAGCTTTCTTGCTTTTTTCCTTAGTTTTCTTGTTTCGTTTTTGTCGCACATACACTTAACGGCGCTTCCCATGGCAGCGCCTACAGCAACACCTGTCAGCATTCCGCATATAAATTTACCACCCATATTCCGTGCTCCTTTCTGTGTTTATGCGATTATTATAAGCGATTTTTATAATTTTATACTTGACCATAAGCCCGAAGAATGTTAAAATGTCATTATAATACTGAGATGAGGTGAATTTATGCCAAATACCCCCATTGAGACTGAACGCAAATTTCTCATAAAACACCCTGATATCAATATATTGGCAGCAATACCCGGTGTTAAAATCAAAAACATGGTTCAAACCTATCTGAATTCCGAAAAAGGTGTCACCTTACGCGTCAGAAAAGCTGCATGTGACGGGTTAATATCTTATGTCAGAACCGAAAAAAAGCGAATAAGTGCCATGTCATGCTTTGAAGACGAAAAAACAATATCAAAAACCGAATATGACACCTTGCTTTGTAATGCCGATACATCACGTCATCCCATTGAAAAAACACGGTATTGCATTCCACATGACGGAGTGATTCTTGAAATAGATATTTACAGCTTTTGGAACGACCGTGCTATCCTTGAGATCGAGCTTGTTTCCGAATCTCAGACATTCACGATTCCCGATTTTATCGATATTATAAAAGAAGTGACAGATGACAAAAGATATAAAAATGCGTCACTTGCAAAAGAGGTTGTTACAGAAACCTTATGATGCGTTTTAGAAAAATACCAATCTGTTTTACAACACATTGCATTTTGTGACAGAAACCCTCGTTTTTGCACAAAAACCCTTGACAAAATGCCGTTTTACCATTATAATAATTTTGGTAGCGGTCGCTGCGAAATAATTCTTTTTTCGCAGTGCCTTTTATTTATTTCGGAGGTAATTTATGAGCACAATAACCGACATTTTCGGCAGTCTCGTTTTTGATGACAGAGTTATGCGTGAAAGGCTTCCAAAAGAAACTTTCAAGGCACTCAAAAAAACCCGCGAAAACGGAAAAAGCCTTGATAAAAGCATTGCGAATGTTGTGGCAAGCGCTATGAAAGACTGGGCTGTGGAAAAAGGAGCCACACATTTTACACACTGGTTCCAACCCATGACCGGTTATACCGCCGAAAAGCACGACAGCTTTATCACCCCCATGGGTGACGGAAGCGTTATACTCGAATTTTCAGGAAAAGAGCTTGTGAAGGGCGAATCCGATGCGTCAAGTTTTCCCTCCGGCG